>JBJMQN010000241.1:0-13456 GCA_045802665.1 Myxococcaceae bacterium
CCTTGCACTCCACGCAGAGCGAGGAGGTCCGATAGCGCGAGAGCATCACGCGCACGTGCATCTTGTACGTGCGGCTCTCCATCCATCGGAACCACGAGCGCACCCCCGGATATTTTCCGGCGTCGTAGTCGCCCTCGCCTTCGATGACGGCTTCGCGCTGCGCTTCCGTGAGCTCGTTCCAGGGCGCGTTCCACGGGATGCGCTTCTTCGCGGCGAACTTCTCCAGCTGACGCCGCTCCCACTCCGACGAGGCGCCGGACCACGGCCGCACGGCTCCTTGCGCGAGGCTCTTCGAATCGTCCGGGACGACCTTGTTCCAATCGATCCCGAGCACGCGCCCGAAGCCGCGGCACTGCACGCACGCGCCCACAGGAGACTGGTAGCTGAACAGCCCCAGCGGCGCCGGATCGAACGCGCGCGCGCACTTCGGACACACGAGCCCTTTGCGCAGCGGCATCACCGAAGGCGAATCGTTCTCGCGAAGCAGGTGCAGCACCGCGTCGCCGTCAGAGGCTTCCCACGCCTGCTCCAGCGCTGAGCAGAGGCGAGACACCGCGGACTTCTCGACCACGACGCGATCGACGACGACCTGCGCGATGCCGGTGGCTCCCGCGGCCTCCGACGGACGGAGCTGCTCCAGCGGCTTCACCTCGCCCTGCACGAACAGGCGATGGAAACCGGCCTTGAGGAGCTCTTCGCGCACGTCGAGGAACTCGGCGACGTCGGCCACTCGGCGCGGGAAGGTGAGGACGGCGCGGGCGCCTTCGTGAGCGGCGATCGCTCGGAGCGCGGCATCTCGCGGCGCGGTCCATTCGGCGGGGATGCCGCAGTCAGGACAGGTGGGAATCGCCTCGCGCGTGAAGAGCGCGGAGAAGTACGCCTCCACATCCGCGAGCGTCGCCACCGTCGATCGAGCGCTCTTCACCGGCGCTTTGCGATCCACCGCGATGCCCGCCGCGACCGGCTCGAGCTGATCCATCGGCGGGCGCTCCAGCCGCTCCAGAAACTGCCGCGCGTACGGGCTGAAGCTCTCCACGAACCGCCGCTGGCCTTCCGCGTACAGCGTGTCGAGCGCGAGACTCGACTTTCCCGATCCGGAGACGCCGGTCAGGCACACGAGCTCACCTTCGTGCAGCTCGATCGAGACGTCCTTCAGATTGTGGGTGCGCGCGGAGACGAGCTTCGTGCTGTGCATGTCTGGGGCAGGGTTAACGGACGAGCGGGCACCCCGCCATCCCTGAGTGAAACCGCTGGCGCTCGCCGGTCTGCCTGCTCGGCGGAAACTGCAATAAGAACCCGGGCATGTTCAGAGCAAGCCTCCTCGCTTCCCTCGTGCTCCTGGGCTGCCCCGGCCAGCAAGTTCGGCCCACGCCCGAAGCTGTGCCGGATGAGCTCGAAGTCAGCCCCGGCCTCCGCCCCGAGGAAGTGCAGAAGGCGATCGACGCCGCGAGGCCGCTCCTCGAAGGCTGTCAGCGGTTGGATCTCCCGGACACGGACGACGCCACGCTCGATGACCGCGTGCTGCTCGACTTCACGATGGAGCCCGACAAAGAAGAGCCGATTCACGTCACCCGCGCCGCGAGCGTCTACCTCGACGAGCACTGCCTCTCCGACTGGGCGGACGTCATTTCACTTCCACCCCTGAAGTACGTGCGGCGCGCGGAGATCACCTGGAAGTCGCACTGGAAATCCACCGCCGAGCGGCGCCAACAGACGCGCGCGCACATCGCCCGGAACCTCCAAGCCTTCTGCGATCAATTTCAGACTCGGTTCGCGCACGCGCAGCAGGTCGGCTGGAAAGGCGAGCCGGATCCGGTGAAGGACGCCGCGGCCGGAGTGCTGAACGGACCGGACGTGCATCCCATCGCGAGGAACGCGCTTCAGGCCATGGTCTCAGTGAACCCGGGCGATCAGCACGCCATCTTCCAAGCAACCGCAAAGGAGATCGGCGCGCCGGATTGCCCCGCGCTCGACGGGTACTTCGAGAAGATCCCCGAAGGACAGTGACTCAAAGCCGGAACGACAGCCCCACCCAGCCCACCTGCCGCAGATACGCGAGGTCGTTGAGCGGAAGCCGGTACTGGTAAAGCGCGTAGCGGAGCTCCGCATCCAGCCTGTCGGTGATCGGCCGAACGAGCTTCACCGAGATGGAGTTCGAGTTCTCCTCGTCCTGCACGAGCACGATCTCCGGTGAGAGGAAGACGCCGTCCGGATAGCGCGTGAGCTGCAACGCTCCCTGGGCGATCAGGTTCACCCTCCAGAACAGCCGCGTCGCGAACATCGCAGACACCCGATGCCGGATGTTCGTCTCGCCGAAGCTGTTCGAGGAGAGCTCGAAGTACGCGTAGTCGATCCGAAAGCGGAACCCGCCTTTGAACTCGTAGCCCGCGCCCGCGCTGATTGCGCTGTCGTGTCGACGTGACGTCTCCGAGATGGTTCCGTCGGTGAACCGCTGAAAGCCGCTGTAGGTGCGATCGCCGTATTCGCCGAAGACGAACATCGAGTGACGCTTGTCGAAGCGCCACGAGAGCGACGCGCCACCCTCCGGCGCCCCGAAGCTGTACGAGAAGTGCGGCTGGTAGATGAACCTGTGAGCGCCGCCGCGCAACCGAAGATCGAGCCGCGGATCCGGATAGAAATCCACGTACCCCAACGCGGCGAAGTCCGAGTAGTCGCGCGACTCGCCCCTGTCCCGCCGGTCCTTCGCCGTGCCGATGACGCCCACCGACGCGTTCTCCGAGACGCCGTAGGCGGCCTCCAGCGTCGCCGCCTGCACGAGGAGATCTTCGCTCGGGAAACGGATGAACTTCCGAGCGCCGACGGAGTAATCGCCCTGCACGACCGCCGCCTCGCCGCGCCACTGCCCCGAGAAATCGCCGAGCAGATTCGCCGCGAGATCCAGCCCGTTGCTGGAGGTGTCGTAGTCCCTGAGCGCGTTGGTATCGAACCCGGCCAGCGCCGTGAACCGGGCGGCCCCGTTCAGCTCCGCGTGCGCTTGCGTTCCGATGAACAGGGCCACCAGCGCGACGAGAGCCAGCTTTCGCGATGTCGGACGGCGTCGCACGTTGGACGTCCAACTTACCGGAGAAGCCATGCTCCCCGGAGAATCGATCGTGGTAGGTCTCGGCCATGCGCCTTCTCGTGCTTTGCGCCGCCGCGATGCTCTGCGCGTGTCAGCCGAACGTGTTCCACACCGAGGTGAAGGGGAGCTCGACGATTCAGGGCGATCCGTCGCCGATCGCCGGGCTGCTCAACGCGTTTCCGGGCGTCTCGAACTTCAGCAACATCGACTTCAACCAGAACCAGGACTTCAAGAACCAGGGCGTGTCCAAGGACCAGGTCAGCTCGGTGAAGGTCGAGTCGGTGAAGCTCCAGATCACCAGTCCCAACGATCAGGACTTCACCTTCCTCACCTCGATGAAGTTCGACGCGTCCACTGACGGCAAGCCCGCGGTGACCGTCGCGCAGAAGGACGGCATCGATAAGCTGAACCTGCCGGCACCGAACCCGACGTTGGACATGGACGTGACCAACGCGGAGCTTCGCGATTACGTCACCGCGCCGAACATGAGCATCAACGTGACCGGCAACGGCCGGCTGCCGAAGCAGGACACCACGCTGGAGGCAACTGTGGGTCTCCGCGTGGAGATCAAAGTTTTCTGAGCGCGGGTCATTCATTCTAAGAAGGACCCATGGACTCACGCGCACTCGCTGCCGGTGTGCTGCTCTGGTTTGGCTTCGCCGCGCCGGTGTTCGCGCAGGATGATCAGCAGGGCGGGCTCGGGCTGGATCTCTCGGGGGGCGACGACAAGGGCGTCGGGCTGGATCTTTCCGAGCCCACTGTCCCCCCTGAGCTGAGGCCCTCGGTCGCGATCTTCGGCGTCACCGCGCAGCCGCAGAAGCCGGAAGAGGAGGCGATCCTCAAAGTGCGCGCAGAAGGGGTCCAGGCGTCGCTGGTGGGCGCGATGAAGGGCGCGGACTCGTATTCGAAGGTCGTGGAGCCGGCGGACACGAGGGCTGCGCTGGGGGCAGACGCGGACAAGTTCGCCGCCTGCGCGGCGACCGACTGTTTGGACAAAATTGCAGAAACGCTGGATGTGGACCGCGTCGTCGTGGGGACCATCGCCTACGCCGAGGGCGAGACGCGGGTGACGCTCACCGGTTACGACCGTGGCAAGAAGTCTCTGTTCACCTCCACCGCCGAGAGCCAGGAGAAGGCGATGCGGCGGCAGCTCTCCGGCTTCGCGGGCATCTCCGGCAAGAGCCAGGCGACCAAGGACAAGGAGTTCTTCCAGAAGGCGAACGCGGCCGTGTTCGAGATGGTCGGCTTCTTGAAGACCGCGCTGGGGACGATCGACGTGCGGTCGTACGACACGGATGTGGTGGTGACGCTGAATGGAAAACAGGCGGGGACGGGCGCGTTCACCAAGACGCTCGCCGCGGGTGAGTACGCGCTCCATGCGGAGTCTCCAGACGTGCTCCCGTTCGATCAGAAGGTGACGGTCGAGTCGCTGAAGACGGTGGAGGTGCCGCTGAGCCTGACCGCGAAGCCGAAGTCGAACGTGGCGCCGGTCATCGTGGAGAAGAAGTCGACGACGCCCATCTACACGCGCCCGGGGCTGTACGTGGCAGTGGCGGGCGCGGTGGCGATTGGCGTGGGCGCGGTCTTCGGCTCGCAGGCGAAATCCATCGAGCACCGGGCGACGAAGGACGACAACGGCATCTACAACATCACGCGCACCGAGATGCAGACGGCGAAGAGCAACGCGCTGCTCGCGAACATCCTGATGGGCGTGGGCGGAGCGGCGGTGGCGGGCGGAACCATCTGGATGTTCGTCGCGCCGGGGACGGCGAAGGCCGAGCCTGTCCGCAACGGCCCCGAAGAGCCGGAAGGCGCGGGCGGGGGCTTCACGATTGGTGCGGGAGGGACGTTCTAAATGTCAGCGCGAAAGTGGCTGCTGCTGGGAGCGGGCTGCGCGCTGGCGATCGTCGCGTGCACGGTGAGCCTGCCGGATGATGCGAAGTACAAGTGCGACAGCGACAAGGACTGCGGCACCGATTTCGTCTGCGTGCACCCGTCTGATTCGCTGCCGTACTGCTGCCGCAATGGAAGTGAGTGCGCCCCCATCGATGCGGGGACGGGCGGCGGCGGCGGTGGTGGCGGCGCGTGCAGCGGCGTGGATCTGCAGACCGATTCGAACAACTGCGGAACCTGCGGCAACGTGTGCGCGTCGACGGACAAGTGCAGCGCGGGTAATTGCGTGCCGAGGGGCGAGATCGCGTGCAGCGACGGCCAGGACAACGACGGCGATGGCCAGGCGGACTGCGCGGACTCTGACTGCCAGGGGCTGAGCTGCGGGCTCGGGTGCACGTGCAAGGCGGGCGTGAAGACGGAGACCACCTGCTTCGGCGGTGTGGACGAAGATGGCGATGGCCAGACGGACTGCGCGGACTCGGATTGCGTGAATCAGAGTTGTGGCCAGGGCTGCGCGTGCGTGGCGGGCGGCGGGAAGGTGGAGACGTCGTGCACCGACGGGCTCGACAACGACGGCGACGGAAACAAGGACTGCGCGGACACGGCGGACTGCGTGAACGGAGCGCAGTGCAAGCCGAACCCGAACACGTCCACGTGCTCTGCCGGAGCGTGCACGTGCAACGGAGCCCCCGCGCCGAATGGAGAGCTACGGCCCGACGGCGGCCGAGCGTGCAACGACGGCATCGACAACGACTGCAGCGGAGCGACGGACTGCGCGGACACCTCCTGCGGCAGCGCGAACTGCTCCACCGACGGCGGCCAGAGCTGCATCTGCCGGAATCTCCAGAAGTCGGAGAACAACTGCGCGAACAAGGCGGATGACGACGGTGACGGTTTGATCGACTGTGCGGATCAGCTGCCCGATGGAGGAGGGGATTGCCCCATCGGAATCGCCTGCCGCAAGCCGAACAACCAGCTCGGGATGTGCCAGGCGAACCAGAATTGTCAGTAGCGACGGCCAGCGAGGGACTGCTGTTCGTGACGCTGCTCGCAGTCGCGCGCGCTGCCAGATGGGCGGCCGCGTTATCTGCGTGAGGACCGAGAGCGTGTGTCGTCGTCGACTTGAGCGTTACTGCTTCGCCTTCGCCTCAAGCGAATCCGCCCGCGCCTTCAGCTCATCCGCCTGCTTCGCGAGCCGGGCGAGCTGCGCCTCCAGCGACTCCACATCCGATCCATTGTCGCGGTTCGGCTTCACCTGACCGACGACCGGCAGCGCGTCGGAGGCGTGCGCGACATTGGACGTGTTCAGGTCGTTGGGGACGCCGGGGGTCGGGTTGTTCGAGTCGCCCTGCTGGCTCCCTCCGCCGGACGGCGTGAAGTTGCCGGCTCCGGGGGCGCTCGCGCTCATCGTCTGATCGCGCGAGGTGGAGGAGTCGTTGTTGGAGAGCGGCGGGGCCCTCTGCACGTGCAGCTCCTGCGACTTTTCCTTCGTCACGCGCAGGCGGCGGTCCGCGTCGTCGAACATGGACTCGTCGCGGCTGAAGTCGTCGATGCGGCGGTCGAGCTCTTTCTCTTCGCGCGCTTCTGAAATCCGGCTCTGCAGCGTCTTCATCTGCGCGCGGAGCTTGTCCTCGCTGTCGCGCAGCGCGTCCGCCTGCTCCAGAAGCTCATCGGGATCGTCGGTCTGCGCGGTCTGAAGCGCGGGGATAGCGGACGCCGGAAGCTGGCCACGCAGCGAATCGCGTTCATCGCGCAGCCGCTTCAGGTCCGCGATGAGGAGCTTTCGCTGATCGCGGTTCTGCGAGGCGTCGAGCGCTTTCCGGAGCCGAGAGAGCTCGTCATTCAGCGCGTTCAGCAGCGCGAGCGCGGACGCCTGCGACGTCGACTCGGCGGAAGAAACAGTCTGCGCGAGCTCGGTGAGCGACGCGGAGAGGTCCTGGCTCTTGCGGAGCTCTGAGTCGAGCTCGGGGCTCGCGAGGAAGGTCTGGCCTTTCGCCTTCAGCGCTTCGATGCGCGCGGAAACCTGAGACAGCTCGCCGCGGAGCGCCATCTGCTGCCGGCGGGCGTCCATCACGACCTGACGGGACTGCGCCGCCTGCGATCGGGCGAGCTCCAGCTGGGTCGCGGCCGACGCACCGGTACCCACGAGCAGCGCGAGTGCGACAACGATGGAGCGCCAGGGGGCCATGACGGGGGGTACCAATAGCAACGCAGGTGCCAGCAGCGGAAGGTTCAACACCCGAAAAACGTCAACCCTTCCATGGAGTTACGGGCCATGGGTGCGACGTTGGCGCCCCTGTGACCTCAGAAAACCCGGCGCGGAAAAGCAGATCCCGTGGATTTTCGAGGGTCACTCGCCCTCTGGCCGTTCGCCCTTCTGGATGAAGCCGTACTTCTCCAGCTTGTAGTACAGCGCGGACGTCTTGATGCCGAGCAGCCGCGCGGTCTCCGTCTTCACCTTGCCGGCCTTCTCGTATGCCTTCTGAATCAGCTGCCGTTCGAGGTCCTCGAGGATCTCCGGCAGCGGCCTGTCGCCGTGAAGCACCGGCAAGCCATCGCCGCTCGATGCCGGAGCCTTCGCCGCTGCTTCCTGCAGAAACGACGGGAGATCGGCTGCCTTGAGCTCCGTGCCTTCCGCGAACACGAGCGACTGCTCGATCGCGTTCTCGAGCTCGCGCACGTTGCCGGGCCACGGGTAGCGCTCGAGCGCCCTCAGTGCGTCCTCCGAGATGCCCTTCATGCTGCGGTTCACGCGCGGCGCATGCTTGCTGATGAAGTGGCGGGCGAGCAGCGCGACGTCCTCTGAGCGATCGCGCAGCGCCGGGAGCTGCAGCGGGACGACGTGGAGCCGGTAGTAGAGATCTTCGCGGAACCGTCCGGCCGCGACCTCGGCCTTGAGATCGCGGTGCGTGGCGCAGACGACGCGGACGTCGACTTTGACCGTCTCTTCACCGCCGACGCGCTGGATCTCTCTCTCCTGGAGAACGCGAAGCAGCTTGGTCTGAACGGTGGCGGAGATCTCGCCGATCTCGTCGAGGAAGAGCGTGCCTCCGTCCGCGAGCTCGAACCGCCCGAGCTTCCGCTTGATGGCGCCGGTGAAAGAGCCGCGCTCGTGGCCGAACAGCTCGCTCTCCAGCAAGGTCTCCGCGAGCGCCGCGCAGTGCACCGTGACGAACGGCCCTGACTTTCTCGACGACAGCTCGTGCACCATGCGCGCGACGAGCTCTTTGCCGGTGCCGCTCTCGCCGCGGATGAGCACGGTGGCCTCCGACGCGCCGGCAGCCTTTCGGACCTGAGCGATCAGCTTCTGGACCGGCTCGGACTCGCCGATGAGCGTTCCCGCAGCGACCGCCGCGTCCAGCGTGAGGGCTTCGTTGTGCGCAGAGAGCCGAACCAGCGTCTTCCGAGCGGCGCTGAGCTCCAGCCCCTTCTCCACCTTCGCCCGCAGCACGTCGGGAGTGAACGGCTTGGTGATGAAGTCGAACGCGCCCTGCTGCATCGCGGTGACGGCGGTCTCGATGGAGCCGAACGCGGTGACGACCATGATGACGGCCTGATCATCGTGCGCGCGAACCGCCTTCACGACCTCGAGCCCATCCATCACGTCCATCTTGAGGTCGGTGATGACCATGTCCGCGCCGGCCTTCTTGAACGCGGCCACGCCCTCGAGCGGCGACCTGAACGCGAGCGCCTCATGCCCCATCTTCTGAACGGTCACCGCCATGCCCTCACGCATGGTGTCGTGGTCATCGATGATCAGAACGCGGGCCATGGAGCGAGTCATACCTCAAACGCGGAGCAGGCCTGCACGAGCTCCGAACCAGACCGACGGGTAGACCGGAGCTGAACGGCGTGCGGAGTGTCCCGGCATACTTTGCTGTATGAGCGCGGCCCATGCCGAACGTGGATGCCCTGAGGAAGTTGCTCGCCGCCCATCACCCGACGGACGAAAAAGAGCGGCGCGATCTGGAGACGATGCGCTCGCGAGCGGCGACGCTGTCCGCGCCGTTTTCCCGCAAGCAGCCCGAAGCGCACTTCACCGGAAGCGCCGTGGTGGTGACGCCCGACGGTCAGCGCGTCCTGATGCTCCACCACGCAAAGCTGAACCGCTGGCTCCAGCCCGGAGGTCACGCGGACGAGGCGGATCTCGGCGCGATGGAAGCGACCGCGCTGCGAGAGGCGAGGGAAGAGACCGGCTGCGAGGTCGAGTTGCACTCGTCTGCACCGAGGCCGCTGGATGTGGACGTGCATGGGATCCCTGCGCGGAAAGATGAGGCCGGGCATGATCACCTCGACGTGCGCTTCCTCGTCGTCGCGAAGAATCCGGAAGCGATGGCGCACGATCCGAACGAGTCGCACGGAGCACAGTGGCTGAGCTGGGACGACGCGCTCGGTCGAGCGGATGATGAGGCGTTGAAGCGGCTCCTGAGTAAAGCGAGAGCGATCGTGGCGCCGCGGGGCTGACTGGCATGGCTGGTCCCGCCCCAATCCATTGCGTAGTTCTGTGTACCGTCGGAGCCGCTCCGGGCATGGTTTGCGAGTGAAAACGGTGCACAATCCTACGCAATGACGCCGGCTCGTTGCTGTCAGCAGTCTCAAGCGCGAGCCGGGCCACGCGCGCCTCCTCTGGAATCCTGGCAGGCCTTGACCGCAGGGCTGGTGAAGGATCCCGCCGCCGACCGGAGGAGCACTTCAGAGACGTCCGGGTTCTTTTCGCAGCTCAGCGAGCTTCGTCGACACTCTCTCGACAGGGCGCGTCGGGAGCCGTCCCTCGCAGCGGCAACCGGATCGCGAAGCGCGTATCTCCCGGCACCGACTGCAGCGTCAGCGTCCCCCGGTGGGCCTGAACGATCTTCCTCGCGAGCGGCAATCCCAGTCCGGTGCCCTTCTCCCTCGTCGTGAAGAACGGCTCGAAGATCTTCGCCTGCGCTTCCTGCGGAATTCCCGGGCCCTGATCCGCCACCTGGACCACGTACTCGCCGTTCTCCGCCGCACCGCGCAGGCTCACGGTTCCGCCCTGCGGTGACGCCTGGATCGCGTTCTTCACGAGGTTCACCAGCGCGGCGGTGAGCAGGTTCTCGTCCGCTTCGATCGAACCGTCGTCCGCGACGAGCACGAGCTTCACGCTCTTCTTGTCCGCATCGCCCTGCATGTGGTCCCGCGCCTGTTCGAGCAGCTGCATCGCCCGGAGCGGCCCGAGCGCCACCTTCTGCTCCCGCGCGAACGACAGGAAGTCGTCGACGATGCGCTTCAGGTAATCCAGCTCGCCCTGAATCCGCTGCACATGACTCTGCGCGTCCTTCATCGACGGAGTCGTTGACTGCAGCTCGTCCTTCAACAGCCCGCTGAACAGCTCCATCCCGCCGATCGGGTTCTTCACCTCGTGCGCGACGCCCGCGATCATCATCTTGAGCTGCCGGTCGCGGCTCTCCAGCGCCTGCCGCATCGCCTCCAGCTCGCGGGCGAGCGTTCCAATCTCCACCGTCCGCTCGGGCGCGACCTGCGTCGACAGATCTCCGGAGCCAATCCGCAGCGCTGCCGACATGAGCCGCTGCAACGGCCGGGCGAGCCCCGACGCGGTCACCAGCGCTATCCCCCCCAGCGCCAGAAGCCCGATCACCGTCAGCACCAGAAACGCGCGCGAAAGCTGAGCGAGCGGCCCGAAGAACTCCGCCGTCCCCTCCACGCCCACCGCCCCCACGACTTTTCCCGTCTCCGTAACGGAGAAAAGCGGCGCGTAGCCCGTCTTGTACGTCTGCCCGTCCGAGCCGATGAACAGCACCTGCGACGCGGCTGACTCGCCTTTCAGCACCCGGTCCAGCTCCAGCTTGTCCCGAGCGAGATCCGGCATCTCCGCGCCCACCGGCAGTCCGCCGCCGATGTCAGCTCGCACCTTCCGCTCGACATCCACGACGAAGATGCGCCGCAGCTTCTGCGAGGTCTGCAGCTCGGAGAGGGTCTTCTCGGTCTTCTTGAAGACGCGCGTCTCGTTCTTGTCGTCGCCCGGCTCGATGGTGAGCACCAGATCGCCGTTCAGCTGCGACGCGGTGCCGGCCGCGATGCGCGCGAGGCTCTTTCCGAGCTCGTCCTCCACGATCCGCCGCGCGAGCAGATATCCCCCCACGCCCGCGAGCGTGAAGAACAGGAGCGCAGGGACGAGGAACGCCACCAGCAGCCGGCCGCGCAGCGTCTGGAGCGGGGAGGCCACGTTCGGTGCGAGCTCCCGGGCTTTCAGTTCTTCGGCCGGTTCGACTTCGCCGCGATGATCTCGTTGATCAGCGCGACGGACTCTTCGTCGAAGTTCACGAACTCCACGCCCATCCCCGCATCCGCGCCGTACTTAGCCGGCGCGTTCACGCGGACGACCTTGCCGAGCCCCTCGATCAGCTTCGCTCCGTCCTTCAGATAGAACTGGAGGTAGATCATCGCGCCCTCTTCGCGCGGATCCTGCGTGCGGATGAAGATGCCGCCCGCCGAGATGTTGATCGAATACTCGGCGAGGAAATCCTCGAACGTGTTGAAGCGGTACTGAACGAGGAGCGAGAGCGGCGCGCGTTCGAACTTGCGGCGATCGTCGCCATCTCCGGCGGGAGGTGTTTCGTCACTCATGGGCGAGAAGGCCATCCTACCCGGGCGCGCAGCGAGATCGACCGCTCGCAGCCGATTATCGACCGGCGGATGAGCGCGCACGTTGCGGATCAGCTACTCGGCCACAGAGTCATGGCTGATGCGCACATCCGGTCCCAGACTCCGACTCGCCGCCTCGCTCGTCTTTCTCGCCTTGCTGCTCACGCAGGGCGTCCCGTTGATGTGCGACCTCGCTCGGCCGTTCCAACCGGGGGCCGTCTCGCTCTCGACGCGTGCTCAGCTCAAGTGGTTGCAGTCCCGCATGAACGATGACGCCGCCGCGCAGGCCGCGGTCTGGCCCGAAGGCGAGCTGTTCCTCTGGGAGTTCTACGCGCTGTCCCTCCAGAACGTGTGGGAGACGACCGGGAGCAGCGCGGATCGCGACGTGATGATCCGCGAGTCCCGGCGTGCGCTCTTGAAGATGGACGACGTTCTTCCTCATCCGCCGTTCTCGAAGATGCGGCACTGGGAGCTGCGCGGAGGCATCTGCTGGTTCGCGGGGCAGAACCTGGTGCGGGCTCGCCTCGTCGCGGCGCAGGGTGCATCGGCGGAAGAGGTGAGCCGGTTCCACGAAGACAGCGAGGTGCTGTTCCGAGCGTTCGCGCAGTCTCAATCCGGCGTGCTGGAGGGCCACCCGGGCATGTCGTGGCCGGTGGACAGCCTCTTCGGGCTGCAGTCGCTGCTCATCCACGATCAGCAGTTCGGGACCCACTACTTCGCCCCGTCCTACGCGAAGTGGAAGCGCACCGTCGTCGCGGGCGCGGACCGCACGACGCAGCTCGCGCCGTCGTTCACCTATCTGGATGGCCGGCCGCGGGATGTCCCTCGGGGCTGCGCGCTGTCGTGGTCGCTCGCGGTGCTGCCCGCGTTGGACGAGGCTTACGCCGCCGAGCAGTGGGCGTCCTACCGGCAGCACTTCGCGAGCTGTGCGGCGGGCCTGTGTCTCTTCCGCGAGTACCCAGTCGGTCACCACCGTGGAGCTGACGCGGACTCGGGACCGATGGTCGCGGGCTACGGGATGTCGGCGACGGCGTTCGCGCTCGCCGCTGCTCGGGCGAATGGGGATGTGGAGACGGCCGCCGCGCTGCAGCGGTTGGGAGAGCTTGGCGGGCTTCCACTCTGGACGTTCTCCGGCAAGCGCTATTGGTTCGGCGCGGTCCCGCTCTTCGATGTGTTCTCGCTCTGGGTGACGACGGTGCCGCTCGGGAAGGACGCGAAGACGCCCTCGCCGGTCGCGGCGCCGGTCGTGTTCGTCGCGCTGCTCTGGTTGGGTGCGCTGTGGCTTGGCTTCCGGTGGCTGAAGCGGGCGTTGAGCGCCACCGCTAACCAAACGGGAGCAGCGCCTGAAGCGCTTCACCCAGCGTCTCGACCGGGATGAGCTCCATCTTCGACTCCTCCACTCGCCTGGCGCTGCCCTTCGGCAACACCGCGCGCTTGAAGCCCATCTTCGCGGCTTCGGCGAGGCGCGGTTCGATCTGGCCCACCGCTCGCACTTCTCCGGCGAGACCGACTTCGCCGAGGACCAGCGTCTGCGGATCCAACGGCTTGTTCCGCAGAGAAGAGGCGAGGGCGACGGCGACCGCGAGATCCGATGCGGGCTCGCTCAGCGTCATCCCTCCGGCGACGTTCACGAAGATGTCGCAGCCGACAAGCTGCACGTCCTCTTTCTTCTCCAGCACCGCGGCGAGCAGCGCGACGCGGTTTCCATCCACGCCCATCGCCGTCCGCCGAGCGGTCCCGTAGCCCGTTGGCGCGACCAACGCCTGCACTTCGACCAGCAGCGGCCGGGTGCCATTCAGCGTCGAGGTGACCACCGAGCCGCTCTGGCCCACCGGGCGTTCGGACAGGAAGAGC
>JBJMQN010000242.1:0-15343 GCA_045802665.1 Myxococcaceae bacterium
AACGACGAGCACCACCGCCGCTGCGGTCGGCACTCCGAACCCGAAGAGGTGAAGCGCGAACAGCGGAACCGTCGCGGCGGCGAACACGATCCCAACCCAGCGACGATTCTCAGCCTTCAATGCGTCAACGCCGAACGCCGCGAGCACCGAGAGGGCGAACACCGCACCGATGAGGTAGCGCGACGGATAGCGGAAGAGGTTCAGCGGAGGAATTAGCAGCAGCCACTTCGAGAGGAAGAACGAGCTGCCCAGTGACAGGAGCGTCAGAACCGCCGCGCCGATTGCGAAGGGCCGAGCCGACCGTTCACGCCGAGCGACCGCCGCGCCTACCAACGCCGCCGCGAACCCGAGCGTCCCGATGAACGTCGTCGGGAGAAAATCTGATCTTGGCGTGCCCGACTCGCTGACCTGCAGCAGCCCAAGCCCGAGCAGATCCTTCGGCGAAGCGCTCCAATCGAGCTGATTCTCGACGCCGCCCTTCCGGGTGCTGAGCGAAGTCAGCTCCGCGGCGGGAAGTAGCACGATGGCGGAGAGCGCAAACGCCCAAATCAATCCGCCGAGCGGAAGAATCCGAGCCCGTCCTCGTCCCTCGAAGATCACTACGAGCGCGACGATCAGGACCTGCCAGATGAAGACCTCTGGAGATCCCGCGAGAACGCTCAGCGCCCAGAGGCCGGCGAGGATGGCCAGGCGCCGGACCCGCTCAACGCTCGACGCTGAACGCTCAACGATCAACTCGCGCGCCGCGACCACGATGAATCCCGTCCACGCCAACGCGGACACGATGTTCAGCTGACTCGTCATCTGCGCGATGAGCGGCGGGAAGGCGCCCACTCCCGCGCCGATCATCGCCGCAGCGCGCGATCTGCTGAGTCGCCTGCAGAGGACGTAGATCCCCGCCGCGAGAATCCCGATGTGCAGCATCACCTGAAACGTCAGGGCGCGCGCCGGTGAGAACAGCATCACCAGCAGCACGTGCGGCGGGTAATAGACCTGCGATTGCAGCGTCGCGGCGAACGGCTGACCGAGCCGCTCATACGGATCCCAGAGCGGCCACACGCCTGCTCGCAATGACTCTTTCAGCAGCGACGCGTCCGGGATGAACATCCGGAACAGGTCCCGATCTGACAGGACCTTCCCGAAGAGCACCGGCGAGTAGAAGAGGAGCAGCGCGCCCAACAGCACGAGCCACGGTGCGCGTCCGCGCATGGTGGGTCACTGTGGCAGGCGGTTTTCCACCCGTCCAACTTCAAGACAGCCGCGAAGCGGTCGCTATACTCGCGCGGACCCGATGGAAGGCCGGCTTCTCCTCAAGAACTGTTCTGTCTTCCGCTCTGACGGCCGCATCAAGGATCGGATGGCCGTGCTCGTCGAAGGCGGACGCATCACGCGGGTCGTCGACGACTCCGAGCTCCCCGTCCTCCCTGGAGATTGGGAGGTCGCCTGCAACGGCCGGCTCGTCATCCCGGGCTTGATCGACACGCACACGCATCTGGTCGGCGGTCAGCTGGTGCCGTTCTCCGGCGCGCTCATGCTCCGCAGCACCGCGCAGCGCTTCGAGCTCCAGCAGCGCGTGGAGTCGCAGCTGACCGCCTCCGACGTGGAGATTCTGACGACGTTCGCGTTGGCGTGCGCCGCTCGGGATGGCGTGACGATGGCGGTGGAGCACGTTCACTGCCCGTCGAATGTCCGTGGCGCGCTGGAGGCGCAGCGCAAGGCCGCGGAGACGATCGGCGTCCGGCTCGTGAACAGCCACGCCACGCACAGCTTCTCGGGCGAGAGCGCGGCGGCGGCGGCGGTGGAGGCCAACGCGGAGCTCGTGAAGCAGCACCGCGATCATCCGACGGTGAGGACTGCGCTCGGGCTTCATGCGTCGTGGTCGTGTGAGGACGATCTGCTGCGTCGCGCCGGGCGCCTCCGCGAGGAGCTCGGGAGCGGCGTGCACTTCCATCTCGCCGAGAGCGAAGACGATCTGATGTCGAGCTTCGCCCGCTTCAACAAGCGCATCGTGCCGCGCTTCGAGGCGTTCGGACTGCTCGGCCACGGCTCGGTCGCCTCCTACGCGCGAGCGATCGACCGCGGTGAATCCGATCGGCTGTCCCGCACCCGCACGCTCGTGTCGCTGAGCCCGCGCCTCTCGTACATCTCCGAGCCCGGCGGAGGTGGCTTCGAATCCGTCCTCGCGGCGCAGAACCTCATCGGCCTCGGCAGCAGCGGGGTGTCGTCGCTCTGGGAGGAGTTCTTCGCGGCGTTTGGCGCGGTGATGCACGTGGCTCGCGTGGGACGGCTGCTGGATCCGGACGACGCGGTGGCTCAGTTCCTGGTCAGCGGCCCCGCCGAGCTCTGCTCCATGATCTTCGGCGCACCCTCGGGAACCGTGGACGCCGGTGGGCTCGCGGATCTCGTCGTTTACGATCTCATCCCCGCGAAAGAGAACCCGGGCGGGCTCGCGTCGCATCAGCTGATGCAGCTGGCGCAGGTGCCGGTCGCGTGGACCATCGTGAACGGCCGCGTCGTCGTGCGCGAAGGCCAGCTCATTGGCCCGAACTTCCTCGAGCTGTCCGCCGAAGCCGCGAAGGTCCTCACCTCGGTCTGGCAGCGCGCGGGCGTCGACGGAGCGGTTTCAGGCACGTGAGGTCGCTGAAGGAGTCGCTCGCGCGAGCGAAAGCGCGCCGCGCGGAGCTCTTCGCGGATCCGCGCACCACTGCGTTTCGGGTGGTCAACGCGCACGCGGACTCTGTCCCGGACGTGACCGTCGATTACTTCGATCGGCTGCTCGTGATGTCCACGTATCGGTCGTTCTCCGAGGCCGACGAGGCCGAGCTCGCTGAGACGTGCATGGACGTCTTCGAAGGACGTTCGCTGTACCTCAAGCGCCGGCCGAAGGAGGCGAGGGTGGTGGCGAACACCGCTCGGGCAGACGTTTCTCCCGCGACGCCCCTCCGCGGCGAAGCGATCGATCATGTCGAGGTTCTCGAGAACGGACTGCGTTTCGACATCCGGCCCGGCGCGGGACTGTCGGTAGGGCTCTTCCTCGACATGCGCGACATCCGCGCGTGGCTCTTCGCGAACGCGAACGACAAGCGCGTCCTCAACACGTTCGCGTACACGTGCGGCTTCGGCGTGACCGCTCGGGCCGCGGGCGCGATGCGTGCGGTGAACATCGACATCAGCCGACGGGTGCTCGACTGGGGCGAGGACAACCACCGCCTGAATCAGCTCTCCGTGGAGCGCCGCGACTTCATCGCTGGCGACGTGTTCGATTGGCTCGGACGGTTCCACAAGAAGGGCGAGCAGTTCGACGTCGTCGTCCTGGATCCGCCTTCGTTCGCGACGACGGAGAAGAGCCGGTTCACTGCCGCTCGGGATTATCCGAAGCTCGTGCGCGCGGCGCTCTCCGTGCTGCCTCGCGGCGGAGTGTTGCTCGCGTGCTGCAACCTCGCGTCACTCGATGCGGAGGCATTTGCCGACCTCGTCACACATGGCTTCAGCCTGGCTGCGCGGCGGCCGGGGAAGCGGGTTGCCCTCGGGCCGTCCCCGGTCGATTTCCCAGCTGATGAGAGGTCGCCGCATCGGCTGAACGCGCTCGCCGTCCACACGTGACGACAGCGGCGCTTTCTGTCGCTAGCATGCGCGGCCGACATGGCTGCTCCCGAAGCTCAGATGCGCGTCAACAAGTCGGCGCGCTTCGGCAAGTACACGCTCCTCGATCGGATCGCGGTCGGCGGCATGGCGGAGATCTTTCTCGCCCGTCAGGCCGGCCTCGAGGGCTTCGAGAAGACCATCGTCATCAAGCGAATCCGGCCGCATCTGTCGAAGCAGCCGGCGTTCGTGAAGATGTTCCTCAACGAGGCGAAGCTCGCCGCGCAGCTGAACCATCCGAACATCGTGCAGATCTACGATCTCGGAAAGATCGGCGAGAGCTACTTCATCGCCATGGAGTACATCTTCGGGCGCGACATGCGTCGCATCATCCCGAAGGCGGACACCATGGGGATCCCGTTCCCGATGGTCTACGCGCTGAAGATCGCGTCGTCCGTCTGCGAAGGTCTCTACTACGCGCACGGGAAAGTGGACCTCTACGGGAACCCGCTGAACATCGTTCACCGCGACGTCACGCCCGAGAACATCTTCGTGTCGTTCGACGGCACGGTGAAGGTGCTCGACTTCGGCATCGCGAAGGCCGCGAATCAGATCGAGCAGACGAAGGCCGGCGAGATCAAAGGCAAGCTCTCGTACATGTCGCCCGAGCAGTGCATGGGCAAGGCGCTGGATCAGCGCAGCGACCTGTTCTCGTTGGGCACCGTCCTCTACGAATGGCTCACGGGCTTCAAGCTGTTCACCGGTGAGAGCGAAGTCGCGATTTTGAAGTCGATCACCGAGGGAAAGATCTACGCGCCCTCGTACTTCAAGAGCGACATCCCGGAGCAGGTGGAAGCGATCCTGATGAAGGCGCTCGATAAGGACCGCGACCGCCGTTATCAGACCGCCTGGGACATGCAGTACGACATCGATCAGTTCCTGTCCCAGTACGAGTTCACGCCGTCCAACATCCACCTGTCGAACTTCCTGAAGCAGCTCTTCTTCGACGAGCTGGAAGAGGAGAAGTCGCGGCTGGCGTCGCGAGGCGCGCTCCCGGAGCCGGATCTTCAGGAAGCCGAAGACATCATCTCGAACATCGAACCGCTGCCGCTGGGCGACAACAACGCCACGCAGATCGGGCGGACGGCGTCGTCGGACCGCGTGCTCAACGTGGCGCTCTCTTCGAAAGAGTTCGACGCGCTCAACAAGCTCGCGGACCGGAACAAGATCACGGCGAACACGCTGGCGAGGGAGATCCTCAGCCACTGGCTCAAGTACAGGTAGCGTGTCCGTCAGATCCAACCTCTGCCAGACCGGAACCGCGACCTGCGGCGCGTGCTGCGGCGAGTTCAATTTCCGGGATCATTCGCGGCAGGCGATCGCGACGGAGCTCCGAAGACACACCGCCGGGCTCCGCGACGTCGAACGGACGAAAGAGGCCTTCGCCGCGAAAGCTGCGGAGATCAAAGAGGCCGCGCCGGATGCGCTCTTCCCGATCGTCCGCGTCTGCCCACTGCTCGGCTTCGTCGACGCTGCGGAAGAAAAGATCGGCTGCCTCGCGCATCCCGCGGTCGTCGGGACCGATCTCCGGGACTGCGGCGTCTACACCTCCGACATCTGCGAAACGTTCACCTGTCCCTCGTACATCTGGCTCGATGACGCGACCGCGGAGCTCATCCGCGACGCCTGTCCGGACTGGTACACGTACGGATTGGTCATCACCGACGTCGAGTTCGTGCGCGGCTGCTTCACGCTCTTCGTGAACGCGCTGGCGAGGCCCGTGAGCGCGGACGAGCTCCGAACGAAGGCGTTGCCGCAAATCGCCGCGCTGTTCGCTCTGAAAGCCATCGCGCCCGACCGGCCAGAGGGCGCGAAGATCTTCGGACGCTTCGAGGATCGCGGCGAGGAGGATCCGCACATGCGGATCATCGACACCGATGCGCTCGGAGTGAGTCCCTCCGCGGAGGATCTGCTCGTGCTGTGTCTTGGCTACGCGCCAGTTGCGAAGTTGGAGCTGCTCGCCGCGCGATCGCTCGTCCAACGCCACATCGACGCGGTGATCGAACAGCTCACTGCGGATGACGCACGAACGTCTGCGCCGCGTACGTGAAGCGGGCGCAGTCCGAAATCACCAGGACGATTCGGATCATCGCGCCGGGATGCTATCTCGCGACGAACACCCATGCCGCGCATCAAGCTCACGCTCGAATACGACGGGACGGACTACGTCGGCTGGCAGGTCCAGCTGAATGGCGTCTCGGTGCAGAGCGTGATGGAGAGGACGCTGAGTGAGCTGCTCGGCGAAGCGATCTCGGTGGAGGCGGCGGGGCGAACGGATTCGGGTGTGCACGCGCTCGGGCAGGTGATCGCGTTCACGACTTCCAGGACGCTTCCGATGAAGGCCTACTGGCGCGGGCTCTCGGGAATGCTTCCTCCCGACATCGCGGTCGTGAAGGCGGAGCAGGTGAGCGAAGACTTCGATCCGCGCCGCTGGTCGAAGGGGAAGCGCTATCGGTACCTCATCAGCAACCGCGAGACGAAGGCGCCGCTGCGGAGGCGCACGCATTGGGAGCTGTATGGACCGCTCGATGTCGAGGCGATGCGGAAGGGCGCGTCGCACCTGCTTGGCCGTCACGACTTCACCGCATTCCGGGCCGGTGACTGCGCCGCCCGAACGGCAGTGCGCGAGATCCGCGTCGTCGACATCTCCGAACGCGAAGATCAGGAGCTCGCGATCACGGTGGAGGGCACCGCGTTTCTCAAGCACATGGTGCGGAACATCGTCGGGACGCTCGTAGAGGTGGGCCGCGGAAAGCAGCCGCCTGAGTGGGTGGGCGAGGTGCTCGCGTCGAAAGATCGCTCCCGAGCAGGAGCGACGGCACCGGCGCACGGCCTCACGATGGTCGAAGTGTTCTACGGCGCCACGCCGTCGGCGGACTCTGACGACGAAGACTGCTGAGGGCGCGCGACGATCGCCTCGCTCAGGCCGCATCCGTGTTCCTCATGCGGGATCGAGATCTCGAATCGCGCTGTCGGTCGTTCCTTCGCGGCTGCGAACGAGACGAGGTTGTCGACGGCGTTGAACTGCTTCACCGCGACAGGCTTTCCATCCGCATCGAAAGCGGTCACCTGAAACGCGATCGCGATCCCGGGTGCATGAGCGAGGTGCAGCTCGGCTCCGGGGGTGGGCGCCAACTCGACCGTCGCCTTTTCGGGACAGCCTCGCGGCCGGGTCTTCGTCAGGACGCGATCCGTCGCGGGCCGGTACGGAAAGAACTCGCGATCGTGAATCTCGAGTGACGGTTCACTGCGCCGCTCCAGCAGGGTGTCCGCTTCGTAGAGCAGCGGCGAGTCCGTGTGTGGCATCGGATCGCCTTCCCCGAGTCCGCCCTTCGCGACCCACACGAGCTTCGCGGCGCGCATCGGCTCCTTCAGAAACGGCGTCCGCATGTATTGATCGTGCGACGTGAGCGGCAGCAACTCTCCGGGTTTCGCGAGGCCCGCGACCACGTAGGTCTCCCAATACCCGCTGACGAGAAACGCGCCGGGAGCCTTCGCCGCGAGCGCCTCCGCCACCTCACGCGCGTCATCCAACGCGGGATCGCCGACCGCCCGCGCGGCCCAGAGTGGAGCGAAGGAGACGATCCCTGCGACCGCGTATGGGAGCGCCAGTTTGATCCGCGGCGCGAGGATCCGGTCGACCGCCCAATGGACGAACACGGCGCTCGACATCAGCGCCATCCACTCCATCAGCGCGAAGTACCGGGCATCGAGGCGGTTTTCCCGGAAGTGCGATCCGAGCGAGATGAGAAACAGCTGCACCGCGAATGCGAAGCCGAGCGCGGCCAGCACGGTCACCCGCTCGTCAACTTCGCGCGCGTCTCTCCGGAGCCACCGAATCAGCACGAAGCCGAGCGCGAACAAACCTACGATCAACGTCAGCGCGGTGAGCAGCGGGCCGGGACCGAGATCGCTCCACACGATCGAACGAAATGCGTCGTACGCGCCCTTCGGCCACAGATGCACGTCGGTCCGGTACGAGTGGCCGAACTCCTGCTTCGCGTAGACCTGAAAGACGCCGCGAAGTGCGCCTTCGAGACCGCCACCCACGAGCACGGACGCGATCACCGCCGCCGTCCGCCTCCACTTCACGAGCGGAACGCTCAGCCCTTCCGCGATCGCGATCGCGAGCAGGATCGGCCCACTCAGCGCGGACTGCCAGCACGCGAGGAAGCCCGTCAGCGTCGCGAGAAGCGTCGCTCTGACCAGCCCGTGCTCAGTCGTCCTGATCGTTCGCAGCGCCCACCACGCGAGCAACAGTGACGGCAGCTGCCAGCCGTACGGCTGAGAGATGTTGAAGAAGAAGGCCGCGGTGGAGGCGACGAGCACCGCGCCACATGCCAATGCCGCCCAGAGCAGCCGCGGCCGAAGCAGGCGCGAGAAGAACCACGCGCTGGAGAGCGCCGCGAAGGCTTGCACGAGGGCGAGCGCTTCCGGCGTCCAGACGAATCCGGTGGCGCCGCGAAACAGCCGCGCGATGAGAAAGGGCAGCGCACCGAAGCGATCCTGTCCCCAGTAATAGAGATCGAAGCGGCTGAAGCCCCCCGCGTTCGCCATCAGGACCGGGATGAGCGAGTCCGAGTTGAAGTTCGCGGCCTTCGTCCACGGTCCAAAGTGCGCGTACGCGGTGAGGGCGCACCCGAGCGCCACGGCGAACCCGATGACCGCCTCGATGGCTGGCCGCTTCAACCGCAGGGACACGGGCGGGGCTTACCAGATGCTCGGGAGCGGACGGATTCCGAAGTAGGGTTGCGGCGTGGCCCGCCCGACTTCATCGCTCGATGTCCTCAGAAACCGCGTGCGACGCGTGCAGTTCACCGTGGGGCTCGGGTTTCTGGCGATCGTCATCGGAACGCTCGTCACCTCCGCGCTGAAGGTCCGGCTGCTGATGCGCTTCAGCATCGACACTCAGCCGGGCATCTTCCTGTTCACCTCCGTGCTGCCGATGCTCTGGGTGCTCGCCGCCCTGCCGGTGCTGGCGTACGGCGCGGCGCGGATCATCCCGCTGAAGCCGGTGCCCACCGCGCTTGGTGCCGCTGCGACCGGTGAGGTTTTTCTCCTCGCGATCATCCTGGTAACCGGCGGGCTGGAAGCGCTGACGGGCGATCCCTTCGCAACGGCCACGCACTTCGTGCTGCTCGCAGTGGGCGTGCTGCTGACCGCGTGGGCGGTGAAGTCCTCCCGACTCGCGGTGGACGAGCTGCAGGCGCAGGCGAGCAGGGCCGCCGAGGCGAAGAAGGGCGAGTACGACGAGTTCGCGAAGGAAGCGGAGCGGCTCGCGGCGAAGAATGAGGCGAAGGAGAAGGCACCTTCTGCGCCGGCTGATGCGGCGCCGGCGTCGGATCAGGCACCGACCGGCGATGCGTCTACCAACGCCTCCGCGAGCACCCAGCCTTCATCGACTCAGGCGCCGTCTGGCGCGGAGGGGACGAACGCGCCGTCCACCGAGCCGAAACCGCCGAACGGATCGGCTGGCTGAGCGACGCATCGCCGGTTGCCCGGGCCGAACTGACAATCGCGCGTCTGCTTCGCACTCGACGCGGATGCCTCCGCCCGCTCAGCCGGATCCAGCGGATGGCCGAGCCCGCCGCCGCAGCAGCACTCCCACCGCCAGGCCCGCGATGATCCCGAGCGTGGGAACCTGATCGCAGTCGCAGCCCACGTGTGCGCGGAGCCTCGCCGGTTCCCCGCCGTCCGAAGGCTCTCCCGCATCGCGCTCGCCGCCATCCGGCACTCCACCGTCGTAGACACCCGCGTCGCTGCCGGCGTCGATCCCTGCATCGGTGCCTGCGTCGACGAAGGAGACAGGTCCATCCAGCACTCGGCCGATGGCCCGGACCGTTCCGTACGGCGCCCCCTGATAGCGCGACCACGCGAGCAGCCAGCCCGCGTCGCCGAGCGCGATGTCCGCCGACACCTCGTCCTCCGCCACAGTCGCGAGGCTGCTGCCGAGATCCTGCCTTCCGCCATCCGCGGAGAACTTCAGCCCGCGCAGCTGGAAGGTGTTGCCGACCAGTTCCGAATAGACGGCGGTGCATTCGCCATCGCGGCACACGAGCTTGCCGGGCACGGCGTCCGCGCCGGAAGAGCTGAGGAGCTCGCCGCCATCGCCGATCACGCCGCCGTCTTCGTCGAACTCAATGAGCCGCACGGCCGCGATCGCGTCCGGCTTTTCCACCCAGGTGGCGAAGTGGTGAACGCCGTCGAATCCCAGAGACGGAGAGAGTGCGTAGTTGCGGCCGCTCGTGGTGACCAGCACGGAGGCGGCGCCCAACGTGCCGGCATCCGCATCGATGCTGGCGGTGAGCAGCCTCGGGGGTCCGAAGCTGCCCGAGTAGTCGGACCAGATGACCTGAAAGCCGCGCTCGCCCGCGGACGCCGAGATCTGCGCCCCGATGTACCCCGTGTCCGCGATGACGAACCCGTTCGGATCGAGCACCGTGCCATCCGAAGCGACGCGCGCGCCGTAGACCATCCAGTGTGAAGCGGTTGAGTCGTAGCTCATCCACAGCACCAGCGTCGTGGAGCCCACCGTCGCCGTGGTCAGATTCGCCTTCGGCTGAGTGCCGGTGCTGACCACATCGAACGGCGCTCCCACTCCGCCGTCGAGCTCGATGAAGCGCGCCACGGTTTTGTATGGGCTCGCGTTGCGCGGACCGTTGACGAAGAGGAAGCGCCCGCCCAGCTCGGCGACGTTGAAAGTGCCGATGCCGGGCGAGGTGAGCGCTGAGAAGTCATTCAGCGAAAGGACCAGAAACGGCGGAGACAACGGCGCGCCGCTCTCGTCCAGAAACCGTCCGAAGTACTCGAGCTTCTGCGACGACTCCTCGGTCCACACCACGAGGTAACGGTCCTGCGCGAAGGCGCTCTTCGGCGTCAGCTGCGGGCGGGCCGTCGTGCGCAGCGGGAACGGTGCCTTCACCCACGAACCGTTCGCGTAGAGCGCAGCGGTCACCGTGCTCGGAAAGCCGTAGTACGGCCAGACCATGAGACAGGTGGCGCCCAGGCAGCTCACCGATGAGTAGCTGCTGATCGTGCCGGCGTCGGTGATGAGCGCGTCTCTCACCAGCGTGAACACGCCCGCGTCCTCGCTCACTTCTTTGATGCCCGGGTACGAGTTATCCCCGTAAGCGACGACGACATTCCCGTTCGGAAGGCTCTCCAGCGCGTAGGGCGCTTGCGACGTGCCGGAGCCGGGCGTCACGTCCCACCCTGCGTCCCCAGCGAGCGCGCCCGTGGGTGACGCTCGAAGAAGCTTGATGCGGTTGGTCCCAAGAATGTTCTCCTGATCCGCAATCACGAACCCACGGCCATCGCCGAGGATCAGCGGACGGTCGTTCGCCGTGCTCAGGGTCTGATGGGAGATCACCGACGCAGTGGAAGGGTCCACGATGGTCAGGTGATTGAAGTAGCCGATGCCGTTCTCGTAGCTCGTCACGCCCACCACGTTTCCGGACCGAGCGACGCCGATCACATCCTGCGCCGAGGAACCCACTCCGGGAATGATGATCGCGGGAGTCGTGGAACCGCCGTCCGGAAAGACCCGAACGAAATACATCGCCTCGTTGGGCGCGTGAGGCATGACCACGTCGAACGCCGTGCCGTCCCATGTCGCTGCCACGCTCCCCGCCATCGAACCCGCGGGGACGATGTTGAACCGTGGGAACGATGGAGTCTGACCGGGAGCGCCCAACGAGCTCTGGATCAACACGCCGGGCTCGATCCACTCCTCCCACGCCATCAATTGCTCGCCTCCACCCACCGCGAACCCGAACAGGCTGACCCCATCGACGGAGCGTGTTGCTCGCACCGAAAACGGATCCAGGACCACGCCCGCAGGTGTCACGCGCGTCGTGTACACGTCCGACATGACACTCCGCTGCTCGCTCCACCCGACGATGAAGTTCTGCCCGTCGTTGCGCACGAAGACGGGCATCGCGGAGAGCTCGCTCGCGCGCGCTGAGGTGTCGAGCTCTACGGGATCCGAGAGCGTCAACGCCTGCTTCGACGTGGAGAGCGTCGAGTCCGTCGGGTCCGGTGAACAGGCCAGCCCTGCGAGGAGCGCGGCCAGCGAAACTGTTCTCAGCCAGGGGCCGCGCACGGTCGCGAGATCATACCTCTGATTGTTCAGGTCGCAGGTTCCGTGCCGTGGACTTAAGGCGCTCGCCGCCGTCGACCGAAGACGAGCGACGCCACGACGGCGAACGCGAACAGCGACACGCTTCCCGCGGAGTCACAGCCACAACCCACGCGCAGCTGGAGGCGCACAGGCGGGATCGATTCGCCCGCATCCTGCTCGCCCGCGTCGGTTCCGCCCGCGTCGAGCTCGCCCGCGTCCGTTCCGCCGTCCGTTGAGCCCGCGTCGCTGCCTGCGTCGACGCCGAGCCCGGGCCCGTCGATCACCCGGCTCATCACGCGCAGCGAGCCGTACGGCGCCGCCTGATACCGCGCCCACGTGAGCAGCCAGCCCGCATCGCCCGCCGCGGATGACGGGAGGACCTCATCATCTGATTGCGTGACGAGGCTGCGTCCGAAGCTCCGCCTGCCGCCATCCGACGAGAACACCGTTCCGCGCAGCTCGTATGATCCGCCGAAGAGCTCTGAGTAAAGGACGGTGCAGTCGCTCGGGCCGCAACTGATTTCCCCGGGAGTGCCGTTCGCGCCCGCCGCGCTGAGCGTCTCGCCGCCGTCCACCGCGACTCCGCCGTCTTCATCGAACTGGAGCAGGCGAATCGTGGGGTGGCCGGTGCCGTCCGCGCCATCGACCCACGTCGCGTAGTGATGAGCTCCGTCGAACCCGAGCGCGGGCGAAGGCTGCGACTGACTCCCCGGCATGGTCAGCAGCGCCGTGGTCGTCTCATTGACGCCGCCGCCATCCGGAAAAACGCTCGCGGTGTAGAGCGTCGTGGGGTTGCCGTAGAACACGTAGGTCAGCCACACGAGCTGAAAGCCGTTCGCGCCTGGAGAGACAGCCATCAGAGGACTGGCGTTTGGGCTGGTCGCGACCGGCAGGCCGTCGAAGTCCAGGACCGTGCCATCCGCTGCGATGCGGGCTGCCGAGATGTGAAATCCGCCGGTGCTCGCGAACGTGGACCACACCGCCAGCGCGAGCTCTCCCGTCGAGGCGGCCACGATGTCACCCGGCCCGGAGACAGAGCCCTGCATGAGATCGAACGGCGCGCCCACGCCGCCATCCAGCTCCACGAACCGGCCCTGCAGCACCGACGGGGTGCCTCCTGCATAGAGGACGAGAAATCGCCCGCCGAGGCTCACGAGATCGAAACTGCCGTGCAGCGGCGGCGAGATCGCTCGCGACGAAAAAAGGAGCAGCGGAGCGGAGAGAGGATCTCCGGTCTCGTCGATCAGCCGCCCGTAGAATTCGGACGACTGGGGATCGCTCTCCACCCAGACGACGAGGTATCGGCCTCCAGCGAACGCGGCTTTGGGCGACCACTGAGAGCGGCTGATCTTCTGCAACGGGAACGGCGCCTGCAACGTGCCGCCCTGCGTGTAGATCGCGCCGGTGAGCGAAATGGCGTTCGTCGAGTACCAGGCCAGAAGGCAGTTCGCGCCCAGGCAGCTCATCGAGGGGTACTGCGCGTAGGCGCCCGCGTCCGTGGAGAGCACGTCGAAGACGGTGGTGAACGCTCCTCCGTCCTCGGCGACTTCTTTCACGCCCACGCTCCCCTGGATGGGAGCAGTGAGCGCGACCGCGGTGTTCCCATTCGCCAGAACGTCCACGGAGTACAGCAGCTCGTATCCTCCATCAGCCGTCACGTCCGAGCCGCCATCGTCCGGCATGCCGCCGTCGGTCAGAACTCGCCGAAGGTGGACATGTGGCGAGCTGCTCAGATCGCTGTACGCGACGACGAAGCCGCGCGCATCGGCAGCGATGCGTTGGTCACGGCCGCCGGTTCCCAGGTTCACCGTCGAGAGGGCCGCGCCGCTCGCTGGATCGACCAGGGTGACATCGTGGACGTACGCGCCCCCGCTCAGCGTGACGCGGGACACGCCGGCGATGCCGCCTGAGCTCGCGACGCCGGTCACGAACTGAGGGGCGGGTTGTGGAGCCAAGATGGCCGAAGGAGAGGAGCTGCCCCCGTCCGGGAAGACGCGAAAGAGGACGACCTCGGCGGGATTGCTTCGCGGCAGCGCCACGTTGAAAGCGGTGCCATCCCAGCTGGCCGCGGTCCCGCCGAACCCCACGACCATCGGAGGAAGGATGTCGAACGGAGTGGGGACCTGTCCGGTTGGGCCGATGGAGCCTCGCGTCGCCGCAATCTGCTGCGCGGCCTCGTCCTGCCACATCATGAACTGCTGTCCGCCTCCCCCGGCGAGGGCGAAAGTGTCCGCGAGGGTGCTCACTCGCGAGGAGCGGATGGAGTACGGGTCCAACAGGACGCCCGCCGGTGAAACGCGCGCTTCGTAGAATTCGCTCACGACGCTGCGCTGGTCACTCCAGGCGACGAGGAAGTTCTGGCCGTCGTTCGTGACTGTCATCGACAGGCCCCTCGACGGGAGCTCACCCGTCCGGGGAGTCGGGTCGAGCTCCAGCGGAGCGGAGAGACTCAGCGGCTGCCGCGCGCTTTCGAGCGCAGGTTCGGACGGAGCCTGAGAACAGCTCAGCGCGAGTGGAATCGCGGCGAAAACAAGTCTCGTCCAGCGCCCTCGCACGTTCGCAAGATCATACAGGGCGCTCGGCGCCGCGGCGCGCTTTCGACCGACGCCGAGCGATCCCGACGGCCGAGGCCGCGAGCAGCAGCGCGAACACGCTCAGGTCCGAAGCGCCATCGCATCCGCAGCCCACGCGCAGGTGAAGGCGCCCCGGCGCTCCGCCATCCGGAAGCTCTCCTCCGTCGGTGATGCCCGCGTCGCTGAATCCGCCGTCGGTGAACCCTGCGTCGGTGAATCCTCCGTCCACGACGCCGCCATCGCTGCCCGCATCGGGGATCGTCGCGTTGGGATCGATGACACGGCTGACCGCGCGAAGGCCGCCGAAGGGCGCTCCCTGGTAACGCGCCCAGCTGAGGAGCCAGCCACCATCTCCGGGAGTGGCTGTCGGAAGCAGCTCGTCATCCGGCTGCGTGACGAGGCTGTTCCCGAAACTTCGCCGGCCGCCGTCGGATGAGAGCTGGAGCCCTCGCAGTTCATACGCGTTCCCGACGAGCTCCGAATAGACGAGGACGCACTCGCCCTCCGCGCACTGGATCGCGCCCGGATAAGTGAAGGCGCCCGGCGTGCTGAGGAGCTCTCCGCCGTCGCCAGCCACTCCGCCGTCCTCGTCGAACTGAACGAGCCGGATCCCGGGAGCCGGCTCGGATCGGTCCGTGTAGACGCCGTAGTGGTGAACGCCGTCGAAGCCGAGCGAAGGCAGCGCCAGAGTGTTCGTCGCGCTCAAGTCCGCGAGCGCGAAGGTCGTGTCGACGCCGCCCCCGCCATCTCGGAACACGGTCGCGGTGAGCAGCTTTCGCGAGCTCGTCTCCGAGTCAGGCCAGAGGAGCTGGAAGCCCTGCTCTCCGCGCGAGATCGCCGCCGCCGTTGGATCTCTGCCGACGTCCGCGATGAAGAAACCATTCGGATCCAGCACCGTTCCGTCACCCGCGATCCGCGCGCCGAAAACGCCCCAGTGGGTGTTGTTCAAGTAGCTGAACCAGATCACCAACGTCATGTCTCCATCCACTGCCGCGGAGACCTGGTTCGC
>JBJMQN010000243.1:0-4345 GCA_045802665.1 Myxococcaceae bacterium
AAAGAAGCACTAAGAGAAGTATCAGTAAGCAGCAAACCGGGGACGCGGAAGCGTCCCCTAAGTTTTTTCCGCTTAGAAATATCCCTCTGCAAGCCTTCCTGTCATCCTGGTTAGGTCCTTGTCATTCTGAGCGAAGCACACAATTCGCTTGCGAATTGAGTACGCAGTCGAAGGATCCCTGGCTGCTTAACGCTGCGTCAATCTCGGGAGTTTGTTTCGCTCACGAAACCACACCAGAACTTCGGCAACTGCTATAGGGGTCCGCCGAATTCGCGGCTTGGCGTCGCGAAGCTGGAGGCGATGCAGGATGGGCAGGAGCAGACGCGGTGACGTCGACGGTGTTGAAGGGATGAGCCGGTGATTCAGTCGGTCTGCGTTTTCTGCGGAAGTAGGCCGGGTTCCCGTCCGGACTACCTCGACGCTGCGAAGCAGCTCGGGCGGGTGCTCGCGAGCTCAGGACGGACGCTCGTCTACGGCGGCGCGTCGATCGGGATGATGGGGGCGCTGGCGGACGCTGCGCTCGAAGCGGGAGGCCGCGTGATCGGCGTGATGCCGCACGGGCTCGCGCGGCGGGAGATCGCCCACGGATTTCTGACCGAGTTCCACGCGGTCGGATCGATGCACGAGCGCAAGGCGTTGATGGAGAAGCGATCAGACGGCTTCATCGCGATGCCCGGTGGCTTCGGAACGCTGGATGAGACGTTCGAGATCATCACCTGGGCGCAGCTCGGGATGCACACCAAGCCTGTTGGATTTCTGAACGTGCGCGGGTTCTTCGATCCGCTGATGCAGATGGTGGAGAACGCGATCGAGTCCGGCTTCGTCCCGGCGGAACATCGAGCGCTGCTGCTCGTCGACTCCGAAGCTGAGGATCTGCTGAGCAAGATGGACAACTACGTCGCGCCAACAATTACCGGACGAAAGATGAGCACTGGGGTTTAACGCGGAGCCATGGCACTCACTGACCATCTCTCCGCGCTGGTTGAAGAAGCGTCCGCGGACCTCCCCAACACGAAGAAGCAGCGCATGTTCGGGTGCGACGGGTTCTTCGCGAACGACAACATCTACGGGATCATCTGGAAGACCGGCCGCATCGGCCTCAAGTTCCGCGACCCCGCTCACTTCGACGCTGTGATGGCGATGAAAGGCACCGAACGCTGGAGCCCGAGCGGCTCCTCGATGTCCCAGTGGCTTCTGCTCCCCGAGTCCTTCCACGACGACGTCAGCGAGCTCGTGCCATGGGTCGAGAAGGCGCATCGAGGAGCGTTCAACGCGCCGCCGAAGGACAAGAAGCCGAAGAAGACGACGGCGAAGGGAAAGACGAAGCCCGCCAGTGCGAAATCGAACGCGAGAGCAAGTACGCGGACGAGCGTCGCGAAGACGAAGAAGACTGCGTCGAGGTCGAAGCGCAGGTAGCGCGCGGTCGCGGACGCTTAGCGGCGGTCACTGGCGTCGAGTGGAACTGCGCGCGAGCGACACGAGCGAGTTCCTCGAGAGCGCAACCCGCGGGCTGACGTTCACTTGCCTGCTGCGATTTCCGCGAGCTGCTTCCGCGCGACCTCTTCGAACTGCTCGGGCGCGCACACGCCCTGATTCCGTTTGAAGATCTCGTACCCGAGCGTGTAGCCCATTCTTGGCGGGAGCACGGGGTCCTTCATGCCTCCCCGAAAGAAGCGCGGGCCGATCGGCGCCCATTCCTTTGAGCTCAAACCATCCAGAAGATCTTTCGCGGCGACAGCCATCACCTTCTGCCGATCCGGGTGTAGCGGATCATGGTTCACGTAGCGCTTCTCGGAGGGCGTACAGAGCTCCGCCACGTACGTCGCGCTGCCCTCGCGATAGAGCGCTTTCAACATCGGAGAGAGCGCCGCATCGTGGAACCGGATCTCCAAAGCGTTGTGCGCGAGCTCGTGCGCGAACGCGTTCGACATGCCTGCCGCGGTCTCGAAGGAGTCGTGGCGCGCGTTGAAGAAGATGGAGTCGCGGCCTTTCACGGTGTCGGCGCGGCCGTCGGTCCACTGCAATGCGGGAGCGAAGTACAGCGGTGCGGTGGGTGCGGTGCCGGTGATTCGCTCGACACACGCCCGCATCTCCCGTGCTGCCGCGTCTCCGCGTGAGACGAAACGACGGGTGAGCTCGCACGTCCGCTCCCGCTGCTCTTCGGCCAGCTCCTTCGCGAGCTTCGGCCGTTCATCGCGATCGGACTGCTGCTGATACAGAAACGCGCCGTACACGTCCCAGCGCGACTCCTCGAACTTCAGCCACGCTGCCGCGAACTCGGTCGGATCGGTCTTGCTGCAGACCTCGCTCAGAAATGGCGTCGCGAAGTCGATCTGCTCAGGGCCAGCCTCGCGAGTGCCGCTCTGCTCTGCCGCGTGACGGCTCGCGCAGCTCGCGGACAGCAAAGCAGACATGAGCAAGCCACACCGAAGTAGTCGCCCGAGCCTGGATCCCATGCGAACGAACCCTACCCGGGTCGCGCCTACTTCTCCCCCGCGACGATGATCCTCGGGATCTCGCCGGTGCTTCTCCGCTCCACGAGATCGACGACCTTCTTGAGCTGCTGGCTCACCGCTCGGAACACGCCTTTCAAGAGCTCCGGACGATCGGAGATGAGATCCAGGAAGTCGCGCCGGTCGATCATCAGCGCGGACGTCTCCTCGGTCGCGATCATGTCGGTGGGCCTCGGCGATCCATCCAGCAGGCTCACGTCGCCAATCACCTCGCGCTCCTTCATCGTGAGCACGGTCTCCCCTGCCCGGAGCGCCGCCGTCGCGCCCTTCACGATCACGTAGAGCGCATCGCCCGGATCGCCTTCGCTCCAGATCTTCTCGCCCTTGTGAAAGCTCACCTCGCGGGTCAGGGCCGCGACGGCGGTGAGATCATCCACGTCGCTCTGCGCGAAGATCTCCACGCCCTCCAACGCGAACAGCTTCTTCACCAGATCTTCGCTCATGTCGTCTCCCATCGGCGGCAGCGTCCAGAGGCGCTGAGCTCTCGCCGTGTGCCGCGCGCAGGCCCTCAGCACGTCGTCGTCCGAATGGCACAGCATTCCAAAGTGATGCTCGAGCCTGCTCGCATCGCCCGGCGGCAGCTCGCGGTGGTGCTCGTGAAGCTGCTTCTTGATGAGCTCGTGGTCGTCGTTGTTGACCAGGTTCTCGAGCAGCTCCACCGCGTACGCGCGCTTTCGCGAATCAGCGCCGACGAAGTGCTCGTGCACCCGGCGCATCTGCCGCGCTCCGTAGAGCAGCCCCAGCAATCCGAAGTTCAGCGCGAACGCCTGATCCAGCCGGTCGCCCACCGCCCGCGTGAGCAGCGCCTGATCCCCGAGCGCGGCACGCAAGTCCCGATACGGCTCCACGAGCTCGTCGTAGACGCGGCGGCGGCGCTCGATGGCCTCGTGCACGCGCGTGGTGTCCACGAGCAACTTCGGCCGCTCCTCGTGCATCCGCGAGAGCGACACGCCGATCCGATAATGCAGAAACGCGTCGTCGTTGATGTTCGAGAAGAGCAGCGCATCGAACGCCTTCTGCGTGCCGATCTGACGGAGCACACGCGGAAGCTCGGACCGCAGCGCAGACGGCCGGGCGCGATCGTTCATCGCCTCCTCCACCATCCGCGTGACGTCATCTCCAAAGCTCGCCAGCGCCTCGCGAGCGTTCCGCCGCTCCTCCCGCCACGTCAGAAACGGCAACAGCTTCCGCGCGAGCGACAGGTACTTCCCCTCGCCCACCGCGGCGATCGCTATTTTCCGCACCGACGGATCGCCGTCCTTCAAGTACTTCGAAAGAAACGGCGCCCACCGCTCATCCCGAAGCCGCCCGAGCAGCCGCGCCACTTCGCGCCGCTCCGACAACGGCGCAAGCTCTCCGCGCGCCGCCAATCCCTGCAGCGCCGCCTGAGCCGCGAAGCCGCCTTGCGTCCCGATCAGCGCGCCGATCGCCGCGCACCGAAGCCCAACGTCGGGCGACTCCATCAGCGGCGGCAGCACCCTCCCCGCCTGATCCGGAGCCAACGCCGCCAGCGCCCACACCGCCTCGTCGCGCGGACGCCGGGGCGCGGATCGCACCATCGCCTCGAGCTGAGGAACCGCTTCGCTCGCGTGGAGCGCAACGGACAGATGCACGCCGCGCTCGAGCACGCGCTCATTGCCATGCGCGAGCAGCTTCGGCAGATGCGGCCGGAGATTCACCTGCGACTGTTCGAGCAGCGTGAGCGCATGCAGCACCCGATCCGGCGCCTCCGCTGAAAGCGCCGCGACCAGCAGGCCCTGATCTCCATCGCTGCTGATCTCCGCGTCTTCGGAGGCGTTCACGCGCTCGGACAGGATCGCCACGTAGTGCGG
>JBJMQN010000244.1:0-7755 GCA_045802665.1 Myxococcaceae bacterium
GGCGACGCGATCACCGTCGAGGTGAAGTACATGGCGCAGGTGCCGGGCATGAACCTGTCGCCGCTCTATGTGGACGCGGCGGATCTCGCTCGGCCGCTGATGATCACGCTGCTCGGCGAGTCCTCCACGATCGCGAACCAGACGGATCTCTTCACTCAGCAGGACGGCTCCAAGGTCGACGTGCTGTTCGTCGTGGACAACACCGCGTCCATGGTCGAGGAGCAGCCGCGGCTCGTGGCCGCGATTCCGTCCTTCGTGAGCGCCGCACAGCAGAAGGGCGTGGACCTGCACGTGGCCGTCACGACGACCGGCATCGACTTCGCTTCGGCGAGTTGTCCCGGTGGCGCGAACGGCGGCGAGGCGGGGCGCTTCTTCCCGGCGAATGGATCCTCCACGCGCATCCTCACCAGCAACACGCCGAACCTGAGCTCCGCGCTGCAGACCAACGTTCAGGTGGGCCGCTGCGCCTTCGTGGAGCAGGGCTTCGAGGCCACGCGCCGCGCGCTCACCGCGCCGCTCGTGAATCACGCGGACGATCAGCGCACGAGCCTGCCGAATGACGGCAACCTGGGCTTCCTCCGCAGCGAGGCAGCTCTGGCGGTGGTGTACGTGAGCGACGAGGACGATCACTCGCCGGATGACGTGGACACCTACGCGCAGTTCCTCCGCACGGTGAAGGGCCAGTACCAGCCGCAGCGAGCGACCGCGTTCGCCATCGCGCCGACGGCCGGTGGCTGCAGCACGGCGGGCGGCGCTGGGACCCGCTACAGCCAGATGGTGCAGAAGACCGGCGGCGACGTGATGTCCGTGTGCAACTCCGACTACGCGCCGCTGCTTCAGCAGGTCGCGAACAAGGCGTTCTCACCGCAGTCGAAGTTCACGCTCAGCCACAAGCCCGACTCGGGGACGATCAAGGTCACCGTGAACGGCACCGAGCTCACCTCTGGCTGGAGCTACGACGCAGGCTCCAACTCGGTGATCTTCAGCACGATGCCGGCGGCTGGCGCGCGCATCCAGATCGCGTATCGACGCTCGTGCAGCTGAGCGGACGTCGCTGAGCGGCGCTCGAAACGGGCTGCGCACGATCGCGCAAAAGAGGCGCGGATGTGGGCAGGAACAATCGCTCCGGAGGCTGAAGATCGGGCCCGGGAGCGATTGTCGGCCTGTCGTGCTACAGCTTCGTTGCAGCGTGAAGCAGCGATCGAAAAGTTGGAGCGCGGATCCGCGCGGGTACCTTGAGCGCATGCCCGAACAGCTCGAACTTCAGTTGAACGCTCCTGCTCCGCGCGCCCAGCTTCGGGTGATCAAGGGCGGTGGGCAGAAGAAGCCGCAGGAGCCGCTGCAGTCGCGCGATGCGGTCGTTCGCGTGCTGTTGGAGGCCGGCGCGGACATGCTCCTTCGCCGGATCAGCCCCGAACGCGCCGAGGAGATCGAGCAGCGCGTGGACAAGGTGTTGCGCCTGTTCGACCTGGTGGATGCGCACCCGCCGCTCATGAAGAAGCTCGAGGCGGAGCTCGACGCGCTCGAAGTGCTGATGCGGGAGACGCGCGAGCTGCGCCCCGCCCGTCGCACGCTGTAGCGAGAGCGGCAGCCGCGGCGAGCCTCCGCACGCACGCTCGGCTGCTCTGGGGTCTAAGACTTCCCAAGGGTGGTGTGTCCGCCTACGCTCGACCCCGTTTTTCACTCTGAGATCGGGGGCCTCGAACACGTCGCGGCCCCTCCTCCGCCCTCGTGTCGATCGAGAACTTCGGCAAGTACCAGCTGATCAAGCGACTCGCCACCGGCGGGATGGCGCAGATCTATCTGGCGCGGCAGCTGGGGCTGGAAGGCTTTCAGAAGCAGCTCGTCGTCAAGCGGATCCTGCCGCACCTCGCGGAGAACGAAGAGTTCGTCCGCATGTTCCTGCAGGAGGCGCGCATCGCGGCGCGGCTCAACCACCCGAACGTGGTGCAGATCTTCGACTTCGGCGCGGAGGCTGAGAGCTACTTCATCGCGATGGAGTACATCCACGGCGAGGACGTGCGCCGGGTCTGGAAGCGCGCCGAGGCGCAGGGCGAATCCATCCCGGTGCCGCTCGTGTGCCGCGTCGTGCTCGATGCGGCTGCGGGCCTGGACTACGCGCACAAGAAGGCGGACGACGCGGGCAGGCCGCTCAACATCGTCCACCGCGACGTCTCTCCGCAGAACATCCTGATCACGTTCGAAGGCGGCGTGAAGGTCGTCGACTTCGGCATCGCGAAGGCGGCGGATCAGGCGACGGTGACGCGCTCAGGGGTGCTCAAGGGCAAGTACTCGTACATGAGCCCGGAGCAGGCGAACGGAAAGCGCGTCGACAACCGCACCGACATCTTCGCGTTGGGCATCGTCCTCTACGAGCTGCTCACCGGCACGCGGCTGTTCAAGCGCAGCAACGACGTTCAGACGCTGCAGGCGGTGATGGAGTGCAAGGTCGCGCCGCCGTCTGAAGTTGACGCGCGGGTGCCGAAGGATCTCGACCCCATCGTGATGCGAGCGCTGGAGCTTCACCCCGAGGATCGCTACCAGACCGCGACCGAGATGCAGCTCGCGCTGGAGAACTGGCTCATCGAACGCAAGCTGTCTTCGTCCTCAGTCCACCTCGCGAACTACATGCAGGGCCTGTATCGCGAGCGGCTCGAGCGCGAGAAGCAGGAGGGCCAGTACCTCATCGAAGAGCTGCGCCCGGTGGAGGACGGCGGATCGGATCGCGAGAAGGCGACGCCGTCGCGGAAGAGCAAGAGCCAGACGGGCTCGCGTCCGCATGACGACGGGGAAGCACGGACGACCTCGCTGAAGCCCGAACGGAGCAGCCGCTCCGCCGCCGCGCAGAAGCCGCTTCCGAAGACCGTGGAGGGCCGGCCGCCGTCGGTGAAGATGAAGGTGGAGCTGCCGCCGGACACCAACCCCCGCGCGACGGAGATCGTCGAAGCCGGCGAACGCAGCATCCCCACGCTCTCGAACCTTCCGCCCGAGCGCAGCCCCCGCGCGCTGTTGGTGGTGCTCGCGGTGGTAGGCGCGCTGCTCGGCGCCGCCGGAGTGGGCTATGCGGTGTTGAGCAGGCCGCACCCCGTGGGCATCACCGAGCCTGTGAACGACGGGAGCGGAGCGCAGCATCTGGCGCGGGTGACGATCTCGTCGGAGCCGTCAGGCGCGACGCTGTTGATCGACGGCAAGCAGGTCCCAGGGGCGACGCCGTTGGAGGTGTCTTCGCTGAACCCGGGGCGGCACGCGCTCATCGTGGGCAAAGAAGGCTTCAGGGACTACCAGGGCAACTTCGAGGTACCAGCCAGCGGCGTGCTGGTGGTGCCGACGATCACCCTCCAGCAGGAAGGCGCTGAAGCCGTCGTCGATGCGGGCGGCGAGGTCGCGCTGCACGAGGTGGAGTTGACGCTGAAGGCGACGCCCGAGGGCGCGCTCATTTCGGTGGATGGCCACGAGCAGGGACACGGGACCGTCTCGCTCAAGGTGAACGCGCGTCGCACCGTTCATGTCGTCGCGACGCTTCCGAACTATTTCGATCTCGAGCGCAACGTGCGCGTGGGCGACGGCCCGGCTCAGCAGGAGCAGCTCTTCCTCAAGCACAAGCCGTCCGGAGTGGTGGCCGCGAATGGCACCGAGGATCCGAACGGGAGCTCGCGCGGGATCGGCATGGTGCGGTTCGTCGTACAGCCGGCGACGCAGTGGGCGGAGATCACCTGCAACAACAAGAAGCTCGGTCAGACGCCGATGCCCGACACGCAGCTTCCGGCGGGCACGTACAGCTGCCGCTTCGTGAACACGGATCTCGACAAGACGCTCACACAGACCGTGGAAGTGAAGGCCAACCAGACGCAGAAGGTGTTCGTGAAGTTCTAACCGCCGCCCGCTCTTCTCAACCGTGACGCTTCCCGCAGGCACACCCATCGGCAAGTACGTTGTTCGGCGGAAGATCGCCGAAGGCGGAATGGCGGAGATCTATCTCTGCGCGTCGAAGGGGCCCGAGGGCTTCGAGAAGGAGGTCGTGATCAAGCGCATCCGCGCGTTCCTCGCGACCGACCAATCGTTCGTGGAGATGTTCATCCGCGAGGCCCAGCTCGCCTCGTGGCTGAACCACCCGAACATCGTTCAGATCTTCGACTTCGATAAGCACGAGGACACGTACTACCTGGCGATGGAGTACGTGCACGGGCGATCCCTCTGGGAGCTTCGCAAGAAGACCAAGGAGCTCCTCGTGCCCGTGCCGCCGGTGCTGGTGGCGCACATCGGGTCCGAGGTCGCCCGAGCGCTGCACTTCGCGCATCAGCTCAAGCAGAAGGGGAAGCCCGTCGGGATCGTCCACCGCGACGTGACGCCGCACAACGTGCTCCTGTCTTTCGACGGCGCGGTGAAGCTGACCGACTTCGGCATCGCGAAGGTGGACAAGACGGGCACGGCGCCCGGGATGTTGAAGGGCAAGTTCGCGTACATGTCGCCGGAGCAGGCGCGGGGCGACGCGGTGGACGCGCGCACGGACGTCTTCGCGTTGGGCATCGTCCTCTGGGAGATGCTCACCGGCGGCCGGCTCTTCGACGCCGACAGCGAGCTCGGGACGCTGAAGGCGGTGCAGCAGTCGGTGATCCCGCCGCCCTCGCGCGTGAACCCGGACGTGCCGGACGAGTTGTCCGCGGTGGTGCTGAAGGCGCTGGAGCGCGACGTCGCTGCTCGCTACGCCACCGCGCAGGATCTGGAGCGCGCGCTCAAGCAGTTCGTGCTGCACCACGCGGACGATCTGGACGACACGGACGTCGGCGGCTACCTGCGGAAGCTCTTCCCCGAAGAGTCCACGCAGGTGCGCGGGATGAGCATCTCGCTCTCGTCCATCACGCCGCCGAACGCGCAGGCCGAGCCGCCGCCTCCTCCGCCCCCGGCTCCAGAGAAGACGGCGGTGAAGGGCAAGCCGTTCACGCCGCCGCCGCGGCCCACCGTCGAGTCGACGAACGTCCTCGACAAGCCCGCCGGCTCGCCCCCCACCGCGCGCCTGCCGAGCGTGGGCAAGAAGCCCGCGGAGCCGCCCGCGACGGTCCAGCAGCGCAGCGTTCGCAGGGCGTCGAATCCGGAGATTCCAGCGGTGGAGGACACCGCACCGGCTGGAGCGGATCCGACGCTGATCGTCCGGCGTGCATCGATCGCGGCGCCTGGGAGTCCGGTGTCCGATGATGGCGATGCGGTTCCGACGACGCAGTTTCCGGAGCTGCCCGCGCCCGATCAGGAGGCTCATGTCGCGACGGTGGCGCTGCCGCGAAGGGATGCCGGCGCGGGGCAGACGACGGACGCGAACGATGCCGCGCGGTCCGGCCTCGATGCTGGCGCAGGGAAGCGGACGGCTTCGCCTGTAGCGGGCGGCTCGGCGTCGTCGAGTGGCGACGCCGGGAATCGCGCGGGTTCAACGCAGCCGATCGCGGACGCGGCGACGACCTCGGGTGCTGGGATTGCTGGGATTGGCGCAGCGGCTCCCGGCGCGAACGGAAAACCGGGCGCGCGCACCAGCGCAGAGACGACGCTGCCGCTTCCTGCCGAGAGCGCGGAAGCGTTCCCTGTGCCGCCCACGGGCTCGCCGTCTCAGAGCGGGCCGTCCATCTCCCTTCACACCTCCGCCGGCGCCGCGGCTCCTCGGCCACAGCCGGGCTCGCCGGGGTTCGCGCAGGTCCGCGCCGAGGTGGAGCGCAGCGCGCCTCCGCGCAGCTCACGGCGCGGCCTTTACGTCGCGGCGGCCGTTTTCATCGTCGGCGTCGGCATCGCGGTGGCGGTGGGCGTGAAGAGCGCCTCGTCGAAGAACGGCGGGGGAGGGGAGGGGAGCATCGCGCCGCTCCAGACGGTGGAACCTGAGGCTGTCCTGCCGCAGAAGCACGACGCGGGCTCGGCCGGCTCCGTCTTCGCGGTGGCAACGGACGACACGGCCGCGGAGCTCGCCGTCCAGGATGCCGGCGCTCGGGTCGCCGCGCCTTTGGAGGACGAGAAGGACGCCGCCACGCAGCTCGCGGACGTTCACGCAGGTCGCGACGCGGGCTCGGCCCAGCTCGTCGATGCGCGTGGCGGGCGGGACGCAGGCTCGGCGACGGTCGCCCAGGTCTCGGTGAAGCGGATGGGGATCCTGAAGCTCTCCGTCGTCCCGTGGGCGAAGGTCTCCATCGATGGCGTCTCGCGCGGAGAGATCCAGTCGCCGCGAACCTTCTCCCTCGAGGCGGGCGAGCACCGGCTGAAGCTCGATCATCCGCGCGGCGCCAAGACTCAGAAGGTCACGATCCTCTCGGGCCAGACCACGCCCGTCATCGTGAACATGCTGCAGCAGTAGCGGGCCGAATTCCCGATCTGACCGCTGGTTCGCCGGGTGTCCGCCCGCGCGACAGGCGTGTGTCCTCGGATCGATCAGCGCGTCGCTTCACGTGATCGAAATCCAACCAATCCGTCCGACCTCCGGACGGTATTGACAGATCCATTCAATATCTAGTACTCAATAGCGATTACTGAATGGAAAACATTCAGTAGCATTACACCGCTGGCATCACGAGAGGGGCGGCGTTGGACCTGTTGGGACCGGACGAAATCGATCGGATCGAGCGCGAATACGCGTCAGGCGTGACCGCGCGGGTCGTCGTCACCCTGTTCGAAGCGCGGAACGTGCGCCTATCCGAGGCCACCTTCCGCAAGTACGTGCAGGCGGGCCTGCTGCCCCGAAGCCGCCGCGTGGGCCGCAAGGGCAAGCACCGCGGCAGCACGGGGCTCTACCCGGTGGAGGTCATCCGCCGGATCAACGTGATCAAGAAGATGATGGATGAAGGCATGACGCTGGAGGACATCCGGCGCTCATTCGTCTTCTTCAGAAACCACATCGACCAGGTCGAACGGACGCTGGGCGAAGTGCTGAACGGATTCGAAGCGCAGTTGGGTGACCGCCCCTTTGCGCGCGAGAAGAAGAAGGAGCTCGAGGGGGAGCTCCTTGTGCTGCGGCAGCGCGGAGAAGAGTTCGTCCGCGATGTCGCTCGACTCGGCAGCGCGGTCACTGCCGGACCCAAACACCATCACGATCTGCCGAATAACCCGGGCGCTTAAGGGGAAGCGCCCGAATCGAAAGAACGCCTAAGCCGGGAGGGGCCCATGAGCGAAGAAGCGAAGGTAGAGGTACCACTTTTCAAAGCCAACGAAGAGCAGCCGGAGGTGGACGACCGCCGCCGCTCGAAGACGATGTCGCGCAAGGAGATGGCGCGGGATCTGCGCCGCCGCCGGCTGAGTGGCGACGTGGATCCGGAGGAAGAGGAGCTGATGAAGCAGATGGACCAGCTCCGTCCGAAGGTCCGCTCGGAGTGCATCAACGGTCCTCGCCCGTGCCTGTTCGTCTCCTGCAAGCACAACCTGTATCTGGACGTGAACCCGGAGACGGGGTCGATCAAGCTGAACTTCCCGGACAAGGAAATCTGGGAGCTCGAGCACACCTGCGCGCTGGACGTCGCGGAGAAGGGTGGCATCACGCTCGAGGAAGTCGGCGCGATCATGAACCTGACCCGCGAACGCATCCGCCAGGTGGAGACGCGTGGCCTGCTGAAGCTCCGCGCCGCGACCGAAGGCGAGCCGATCCCGGACGGGGCGGACGAGTAAGGAAGTACGCACCGCGAACGCCGCTCACCAGCAACGGGGAGCGGCCGCCCGGCGAGACGTCACCGCGCGCTGAGTCGTTCCCGGGGGAAACTCGCGCGCGACGTGGTTGGGCCTCTCCGCGACACC
>JBJMQN010000245.1:0-5114 GCA_045802665.1 Myxococcaceae bacterium
ATCGGAAAAGTTTGTCCCATTAGTGTCCCCGACTCGCGCGGACAAAAACGAAGCGCCCGGATCCGCGAGAGTTTCCTCTGCGATTCCGGGCGCATTATCTGAGCGGCGGACGGGATTCGAACCCGCGACCCCGAGCTTGGGAAGCTCGTGCTCTACCAACTGAGCTACCACCGCGTGCTGCTCTGTGAGGCGGGCGCAAGGTACGGATCAGCACCCTGCGTGTCAACGACGACGGAGGCCGCTGTCAGCTGACTGGACCGGGCTCCACCTCGTTCAGATTCCCGGTCATCTTCGTCACTGCGTCTCTCGACAGAAACCTCTGCCCGAAGTTCCCGAGCTTGTTCACGAAGCCGGGGATGACGATCGACTTGCCGTCCTTCATCCCCCGATACGCCTCCAGCGCGACCTCGGACGCAGGGACGATCGCGGCCTTCATCTTGAACAGCTTGCCGGCGGCGAAGTTCGCTCGCGCCTGGAAGTCGGTCTCCACAGGTCCCGGGCACAGACACGAGACCTTCACTCCCGTGCCCTTCAGCTCCGCGCCCAGCGCCTGGCTGAACGAGTTCACGAACGCCTTGCTCGCGTAATACACGGCCATGTTCGGACCCGGCTGAAACCCGGCGGTGGATCCGACGTTCAAGATGTATCCGCTGCCCCGCTTCACCATCCCTGGCGCGGCGAGCTTGGTGAGCTGCATCAGCGACGTGATGTTCGTCTGGACCATCTTCACTTCGACGTCGATGTCGGTCTTCAGAAACGGACCCTGCATCCCGTAGCCCGCGTTGTTCACGAGCGCGGTGAGCTCATCTATTCGCCCGCCCATCGCGGACGCCAGCTCGCCCGGCCCATCCACATCCGCGAGATCCACCGAGAACGTGTCCACCTTCACCTTGAACCTGGACGTGAGCTCCGCCGCCGCCTGCTGCAGCTTCTGCTCGTTGCGCGCGGCGATCACGAGATCGTAGTTGTCGCCCGCGAACAGCTTCGCGAGCTCGAACCCGATCCCGCCGCTGCCTCCGGTGATCAACGCCAGGGGACGTTCGGCCATCACTCACCCTCCTCGACGACGAGCTGGTAGCTGTCCTGAAAATTCGACTCGCGGTTCTTGCTGTCCCGCACCTCGAAAACGTACACGCCGGGCTCCGCGCTGAACGCAATCGTCTCCGGCTTGTCGCCCTTCGCCCGGTCCGCCGTCTGCACCAGCGACAGCTTCCCGTCCTCGCCGAGCTGATGCAGGTACAGCCCGACGTCCACCTTCAAGATCCCGAGCAGCGTTGCCTTGAGCGACGTCTTCACCGGCCGCGCGGACAGATCCAGCACGTACAGGTCCGTGTCCTTCTTCGGGTAGACGGTCCCGCGAACCGCCTTGCCGAGCGCAATCGGCGTCGCTCGATCCGGCGTGTTGTTCGGCTCGCGCTCCTCGGAGCCGTTGTCCGGCAGGGTGACCACGGACAGCCGGTACGGCATCTCCGCGTTCTCGTAATCCGCCACCCACTTGCCATCCACCTTCTTGCGGGCGCCATCCACCTTGAAGAAGCACTCGCCCGAGCAGAACACGTTGTTCAGCATCTCCGGCTCCTTCACGCCGCCCTCGTTCGCCTTGAGCAATTCCACGTCCGCTTCGCCGCCATCGGGCAGCTCGCCTACCATCGTGAGCTGAAGATCCAGCCGCTCCACGCCCGTGAGCTGCACCCGCGCGAGCGTCGGCTGGTCCGCCCTCAACACGAAGTAGTCCTGATCGCCCTTCGGCGAGAGGAAGCCCTCGCGGAAGCCGTTGTTCGGGAGCTGGCTCGCGTGCGCTCGATCGTCGTTGGGCTCGGTCTCCGCGTTCGCGCCCGCTTCCTCCTGCGCGACCGTCAGCGTGTAGCTCTTGTCCGCGTTGAACGAACGCTTCGCGTCTTTCCCGGTGCCGTTCCACGCGCTCTTCACGACGACGTAGAAGATCTGATCCGTCGCTCGCACGCCGACGTTGCGGAGCTGGAGGCCTTCGCCGTCCTTGCCCTTGATCGTGAACAGCGGCGCCTCTGCAGCAGACACGACGGAGAGATCGTAGCGGACGCCGTCCACGCCGCTGAGATCGATCCGCAGGGGAATCTTCGGCACCTCGGTCATCCCGGCGTCCTCGACGGGCGCCGGAGCAGCGCTCGCATCCGGAACGCCGCCATCCTCGGTCACCACCGGAGCCTGCAGTCCCGCATCCAGGTTCGCGCCGGGCAGCTCGTAGCGATACCAGTCCTGATCCTCGACGTGGCCCACGTAACCGGTCACGCCGATGCCGAGCGCAACCGGTGTCGCGTCCACCGCCCGGTCATTCGGCTCCAGCTCGAAGCCCGCGAGCGCCTCCTCGTAGAACGCGCTCAAGGTGTACGCGCCGCCCGCGCCCTTCTTCGTCGAATACACCTTCACGTACGTCTTGTTGCGCACCGACAGGTTCGGAAACCCTTCGCCCTGACCCACGCCGGCGCTGTTCACCGTCGCCATGCGGTTGCGGTCCTGATCGTAGAAATCCACCGCCATGTCCGCGCCCGGAATGCCCGAGACCTGTAGCCGCACCGTCTTCGGCTGCTGCGCGGTGAGCAGGTACCAGTCCTCGTCCGGCTTCGACGGATCTGATCCGAGCGACGCGCTCACCACCGAGTTGTCCGACAGCTGCAGCGCCTTCTCCGGCTGATCGTTCGGTTCGGCCTCGGAGAGCTGCCGCGGTCCCGCGTCGACGGGGCCCGCGTCCACGCCCTCGTTCTTCTTGCTGGGGCAAGCGAGGAGCAGCGCGGTGAGCACGAGCAGCGATCCCTGCCAGAGCTTCATCATTCACCTCGTAAAGGAGCCGTCAGCCGCGCCCGTGTATCCCGGAGCGGCAACGCCTCGGCAAGTGCTTTCATCCCAATGCGCGCCCAAAAGGTGCATCATGCCGCCCATGTCGCGCGCATCCATCGCCCTCTTCGCGCTGTTGCCGCTCACCGCCTTCGCCGCACCGCCCGCAGTGGGTTACGCGCAGGCCACCGGCTACTTCAAGAAGGACAGCCGTCCCACGCTCTACCAGCCGCTGAATCTCCTGGACGGCCGCGAGTCCACGGCGTGGTGCAGCCCCACCGGCGATCCGCTCTCCGAGAAGCTGACGTTCGGCTTCAAGGGCCCGGTGAAGATCGACGAGGTCCGCGTCTACACGGGCAACGGCTTCGACGAATCCACCTTCACGGATTTCGCCCGCGCGAAGAAGCTCTCCATCAAGGGCCCCACCGGCGGAAACAACTTCGCGGTCGCGGATCAGCGAGGCCTTCAAGCTGTCGCGCTCAACCCGCCGCTGGAGGGCGCCCAGTTCACGGTGGAGGTGCTCGATGTTTTCCCCGCCGAGGACATCGATCAGCCCGCGTGCATCACCGACATCGTCTTCTACTCGGACGGCAAGCCGCTGAACGGCTCGTGGCTCACGCCGAAGCTCAAGTACGACAAGGCGACGGCGCCGCTGCTCGGGACGTGGTTCGCCGGTAGCGAGGGCGCGCCGGACAAGTTCCTCTCGTTCTACTTCGACGGGACCTACCGGTACGTGTACGAGCCGTACGATCGCCCGAAGGACGCGAAGACCATTACCGGTGAGTACGACGTGAGCGGCAGCCGGATGACGCTGTCAGTCCCGAACAAGGGCAAGGTCTCTGCCGGGGTGAACCGCGAGAAGAAGGGGAGCGACGGAGACGTGGTCCGGACGCTCAAGCTCGACGGGGATCTGCCGGAGGAGCTGAAGCAGACGTTCCGGGACGTGATGTAGGCGAGGGGAAGCCGACTGATCACCGAGAGGCGATCAGATCATCCGACCGCGTGCGCCTTCTTCTTCCCGGAGAACTTCCGGAAGAAGTCGACCATCTCTTCGACGGCGACCTTCGCGTCCGTCGCGTCCTTGAACTCGGACTCGAGGAAGATGCCGCCGCAGGATTCGCAGGTGTCGTAGGAGAGCGGGTGATGCCTGTCGCCGCCGGTGATCCTCACCATGTCGACCAGGCACTCGGAGCATTGCCCTGTGAGCGCCTCGGCATCCATCTTCCCTCCGAGGCTTTCGAGGCCGGGCAGGTTGTGATGGAGCAACGTGCGATTCAAATCCGCGACGTCGACCCACAACCCTCCGCACTCGCCACACTTGCGCAACGTGAGGTCTTCCCCGACGAGATCGGCCATCTCGACGTTGCAGCTGGGGCAATCCATTTTTCCGTCAATCTCCTGAAAAGGGGCGCGACCTTGGATGAGCCGGCCCGTAAGAGTCACCGCGAGCATAGGTCCGGAAAAAATTTTAAGGCAACCAGCCTTCCGGCCGACTGGCTTGAAATCCATCACGCCTTGACGCGTTTAATGGTCGCACCCACAGCGCGCAGCTTTTTTTCGATGTGCTCGTAACCGCGATCCAGGTGGTACACGCGCTGGACTTCGGTTTTCCCATCGGCGCGCAGGCCAGCCAGAACGAGTGACGCGGACGCTCGCAGGTCCGTCGCCATCACCGGCGCCGCCGAGAGCGACTTCACCCCCCTGACGATCGCGGTGGGTCCGCTGATGCTGATGTCCGCCCCCATACGGTGGAGCTCCGGGACATGCATGAAGCGGTTCTCGAAGATGTTCTCGCTGATGACCGACGTCCCGTTGGCCACCGACATCAGCACCATCAGCTGCGCCTGCATGTCGGTGGGAAAGCCCGGGTGCTCGACGGTCTTGATGTCCACCGCCTTGATCGTGCGCGGGCCTTTCACCCGAAGGCCGCCGTCCTGAGCGCTGATCGTGCACCCGGCCTCGCGGAGCTTCAGGATCACGGCCTCGAGGTGCTCGGGCACGGCGTTCTTCACGAAGACGTCGCCGCCGGTGATCGCGCCCGCCACGAGGAACGTCCCCGCTTCGATCCGATCCGGGATGATCGCGTGGTCCACCGGCTTGAGTGAATCCACCCCATCGATGGTGATCACATCCGAGCCCGCGCCCTGAATCTGCGCGCCCATCTTGTTGAGGATCCGCGCCAGCTCCTCCACCTCCGGCTCGCGAGCGGCGTTCTCCAGCACCGTCCGCCCCTTCGCCAGCACCGCCGCCATCATCACGTTCTCGGTGCCGGTGACGGTGATCATGTCGAAGTTGATCGTCCC
>JBJMQN010000246.1:0-6978 GCA_045802665.1 Myxococcaceae bacterium
CACGATCGGCGTGCCCTCATCTCCCGACACCCGGACCTTGAGATCCAGCGGGACCTCGCCGAGGAACGGGACATTGAACATCTCCGCCGCCTTCCGGCCTCCGCCATGCGCGAAGATGTCGGTGCTCTTTCCGCAGTGCGGGCACACGAACTGGCTCATGTTCTCCACGATCCCCAGGATCGGGACGTGGAGCGTGTCGAACATCTGCTTGGCGCGAATCACGTCCGCCAGCGCCACGTCCTGCGGCGTCGTCACCAGCACGCCGCCGGCCGAACGGACCTTCTGCGAGATCGTGAGCGCCACATCGCCGGTGCCCGGCGGCAGATCCATGATCAGGTAATCCAGCTCGCCCCAGTTCACGTCGCGCACCAGCTGCATCAGCGCGCCGTGCAGCATGGGGCCGCGCCAGATGAGCGCCTGATCCGGCGGCACCAGAAACCCGATCGACATCACCTTGATGCCGTGAGCCTCCATGGTGTTGAGCTTCTTGCCGTCCGGGCTCACCGGCCGCGCCTTCATCAGGCCCGTCATCAGCGGCACCGAAGGCCCGTAAAAGTCCGCATCCAGCAGGCCGACCTTCGCGCCCATCTTCGAGAGCGCCACCGCGAGGTTCAGCGCGACGGTGCTCTTGCCCACGCCGCCTTTGCCCGCGCCCACCAGGACGACGTTCTTCACGTCCTGAATGAGCATCTCCTTGTCCACGCCCTGTGGCGCGGATCGCACCCTGGCGCCCCAGTTGATCTCGAACTTGCCCATCCCCGGCACGCCCTTGAGCGCCGTCTCCGCGTCCGCCTGAATCTTTCCCTTCAGCGGACAGGCCGGCGTCGTCAGCTCGATGGTCAGCTTCACGTCGCTGCCCTTCACCTGCACGTCCTTCACCATCCCGGCGCGGACCAGATCGATGTGGAGCTCAGGGTCCATCACCGTCGCCATCGCAGCGAGGATGTCCCGCTCTGAAACGCTCATCGGTGCCACTCTCTCCTGTGGTGCAAACGGCGAAAGGCGGCCTCTCTTGAAGGACGAGACCCTCTAAGTCAAGGAGGGGTTAACCCTGCTTGAGAGGCTTCGCCATCGCTTCGGTGAGCGGAGCTTCGAGCGCCTTCCGCACGCTCTCTTCGATCGGCGACGCCTGGAGCAGGATCAGCGCGGCGGCGCAGACCTCTGGGTCAGCGTACGTCCCCACGTGCATCAGGTACGCGTCGTAACGGCCGCCCGACGTTGAGCTGCCCGAAGAGAAGGTGCCGGTGACGAGCCCCCGGTTGTCTGACCACTCCACGGACACGCGCGCGAAGACGAGCTGGATGTGGTGCGGCGGCTTCTGCTCCTGGTTCCACACGAAGAGCTCGGTGCCGTTGTCTCCGAGAAACCAGCGGACGTTCCCCTCTTCGGGATCCTGCTGGAGGGTGCTCGGGTTGATCTCCCGCATGGACGCGCCCAGCTTCTGAAGCTGCTCGTCGGTGGGGCGATTCATTCGATCGCCGCCACCCGGTAGCCGCCCGCCTCGCGGACGAGCCGCACCGCCTTGCCATCACCGATGCCGAACCGGACCTCGTTGCCCACGCGTTCAGGGTCGGCCTGCAGCGCGGCCTTCGCACGGGCCAGCCGCTCCGCTGCCTGGGGCTCCTGCGCAAAGTCGGACGCGAAGCGCTCGGGCGTGTACCGGGCGCGCAAGGCTCCCGAGAGCAGCGCGTAGGCCTGCTTCCAGTCTTTCGCCGAGGCCGCGGTGACGAACGCCTCCAGAGTCTTGCGAGCGCCGTCGTCGTTGCTGCCCTCCGCCGCAATTCTCCACTCGCCCTTGTCCCGAGTGAGCGCGGTATCTCCGGCGGCGACGTGAAGCTTCGCCCCGTCGAGCTCATCCGCCCGCGCGGTTCGAGCGGATTCTGACGCGTACCGTTCGCCGAACGCCTTGCGGCTCACCTGTGCGCGGTACTGCTCGGAGGTGAGGGCCCACGCGTCGTCGAGGCGATCTTCGCGCAGCGCTTTTGCGTACGCGGCGGCGATCTCCTCGGGCCCCTGACGCGCCACGGGCGCGGTGCAGCAGCCGGTGCCGAACGCGCACACGGCGGCGACAGCCAGCGCTGGCCGCAACAGTCGGGGTGGATGGATCACAGCAATTGGAGGATAGCGCTACCCGAGGTGTGCCCAAGTTTTGGGCTAATCCCGGAAGTTTTCACTACCCTGCGATCCGTCGATGGCGAGCAGTGGCCATTCGAGGGCGTACACCTGCGCAGTCTGTGCGAGGGTGAGCAGCGAGAGCAGGTTGAAGCGGTTCGCCGGCGACGCGGAATGCAGCACCACGTCGAACTCCGGCACCACCTTCCCGAGCCCCAGCGACAGCGCGTGCGCGCAGGCCTCTTCGAAGCTCCCGACCTTGTCCACCAGCCCTTCGGCCAACGCGCGCTCCGCGGAGAAGACGCGGCCCTCCCCGCGAGCGTGGATTTCCTCGCGCGTGCGCTTCCGCGACCTCGCCACGTGCTCCAGGAACGCCTGATACGTCTCCTCGATGTCCGCCTCCATCGCCGCGCGCTCCTGCTCCGTGAAGCCGCGCGTGCCGGAGAAGATGGCGGAGTTGGCGCCGCGGCGAAGGGTCTCGCGGTGGATGCCAACCTTCTGCAGAAGCTCCGAGGCGTCGAACTTCCCCGCGAACACGCCGATGCTGCCGATCACCGCGCCCGGGCTGCTCCAGATCTCCTTCGCGCCGAGCGCCGCCATGTAGCCGCCGGAGGCGGCGACGCGATCGCACCACGCGATGACGGGCTTCTTCGCGGCGAGCCGCTGCACCTGCTCCAGGATGATCTCGGAGGCGACCGCGGAGCCCCCCGGACTGGAGATGTAGAGCAGCACCGCGGAGGCGTCGTCTTCGGCGGCGGACTTGAGCGCACGGAGCACGCCCTCCTGCCCTGCCACTTCGGGACCCACTGGCGCACGACCACCCTCGCCGCCTGTGATCATCCCGGTGACGGGAACCAGCGCGAGCTGCGGCCTGCGGCGGAACTTCCGGAACGCGCCCAGCGGAAACGCGCGCAGCCTCGCCCACCGCGCGAACGTGCCGATGCGCGGGACCTTCTCCTCGTGCTCGTCGGAGAGCGGACGTTCGGGGACCTTGCCCGTCTGCAGCCACACCGGCAGCTCCGCGCGAGCGACGAGCACATCCGCGAGCCCCTCCGCGAATGCGCGCTTGGCGCTGTACGGCCCCTTGTCGATCTTCGCGCGCGCCTGCTCGTCGGTGAGCTTGCGGCGCGAGGTGAGAATGGAGAGCAGCTCGCCGTAGCGCTCGTCGAGGAACATCTCCAGCGTCTGCCGCTGCACGTCCGACAGGCGCTTGTGGGTGAAGAGCTCCGGGGCGGTCTTGTATTCGCCGCGGCGGATGAACTCCGCCCGGATGCCTAACTTCTCCAACCCCTCCGCGATCGCGGTGGCCTCCGCCGCGAAGCCCACGAGATCCACCCTGCCCGCTGGAGCGAGCGCGATGGTGTCCGCCGCGCAGAGCAGCTCGTACTCGATGTTTCCGACGGACACCGCGTGCGCGATGACCTTCTTGCCCTTGCCGCGGAAGCGGTCGATCGCATCCGTCAGCGCCTTGCGCTTGGCGGAGGAGAGCTCCAGCCCCTCCACGTCCAGGATGACGCCTTCGATGCGGCGATCCTCGGAGAGCAGCTCCAGCTGCTTCGAGAGCTCGTAGAGCGAGGTGACCTCGCCGGGCTCGGGGCGGCGCGCGAAGAGGCTGCGCTTGCGGAACCGGCGCCACGGCGGATCGCCCTTCAGCGTGAAGCGCACGTATTGGAGCGGTTTGCGCTTCGCGGAGAACACACGGAACGGCAGCCCGGGCAGCAGGCGGAGCAGCGTGAGCAGGTTCAGGATGCCGAGGACGAGCCAGCGCATGTGGGTGTGATTCGCCTTAACGGCTGATGAGCGTCCGAGCAAGACAGTCTGCTGACGTGCTGTGCACCGGCGCTCTGGTGTAAGGTCCCCCACGCCATGCGCACGCTGACCCGGATGCTCTTCGCCGCCTCGCTGTTCACGTCGATCACGGTCTTCGCCGGCAAGCTCGGCGAATTCAAAGAGACGCCGGGGCTGTCGCCCGACCAGATCGCGCAGATGAAGAAGAACAGCAAATACAACGTGAACAGCTGGAGCGGAGATGCGCCCCAGGACGTCACGCCGTTCCCGTGGATGGCGGCCGGCCTCGCGCTGATCGTGATCTGCGGCACGCTGCCCTTCGCGTGGAAGATGTACCAGAACACGTCGAAGGAGATGTCGGACTCGAACACCTTCGGCGCGCAGGGTGGTTCGGACGCGGAAGAGTAAGTCGCCTACTTCGGCGCGACTCTGACCGAGCCGGCTTCGGTCGTCTCGATCTTCACGGGCAGGAACTTCTCGATCACCCTGGCGTTCGTCGTCAGGTGATCGGTGATCTTGTCGGCGGTGAAGTGCGTGGTTCCCGGTTCGGCTTTGCCCAGTCTTCCCGCCGCGAGCAGCGATGCCGGCAGAAGGATCTGATCGCAGAGGTGCTCGTCGAGCGCTCCGTGACCGGCGAGGAACTGCTTGAACTCTTCAGCGGCGGCGGCTCCGACCTTCTCGGCCGGCAGACCTTTTTCTCCGAGCGCGGTGAAGCCCGCGAAGCTGTTCTCGAAGTGGGCTCGGATGAAGACCACCGTGCCCCTCGATCTCATCGCGGGGAGCGGCACGTTCTCCGCCTGTGCGACGACCCCTCGCTCTCGCAGCGCTGACAGCGCAGCGGCGGATTGCCTGTCCGCGATGTCGAAGTTCAGGCCCGCGACGAAGCTCCTCACTTCCACATCGACCAGCGTTCCTCTCGCGGGGATGTCGAGAAGCGTGGGCGGCGGGCCGGGCGCGGGGATCTCGGCGCGGAACTCACCGGTGCCCTCGGGGTAGAAGCCGGCGTAGCGCAGCTTCAGATCCGCGGAGAGTCCGTAGGCCTGCATCGCGGGGAGCCAGACGCCCTGCAGATAGTGGAAGGACGGGCTGTGCGTGAGGTGCGTTCCGCCCTTGAGCACCATCGTTCCACCGCCGGCGAGCGCCAACGGAAAGAACAGGCACTGAAACAAAAGCGGCGTGCTCCCCGCGGTGCCCACCTCGAGCAGGTAATCGCCGCTCTTCACCGGCTTCGGATGAAAGACGAGCTCGGACGCTCCGACGGACGCGCCCTCCGAGGCGGAGCCGCTGATCGCCTCGGCGCCTCGCACGCATGCCAGATGCTGCGGGCGAAGGCCGGGCGGACTTCGCTTCGCTCGGGTCTTCTGGATCCGGAACGGCTGGCCGGTGATCAGCGAGAGCGAAATCGACGTCCGGAGGATCTGACCTCCTCCTTCACCTTCGCTGCCGTCGAGCTCGATCACAGAGGGTCGGCAGCCTAGAGACAGTCTTCAGAGCGCGGAAGGACAAAGCATTCGCTGTATGGTCCCCAGCGCCGATGTCGCTCGCGATCTTCGCGTTCACTTATCTCTTCATTGCCGGCGCAAAGATCCCGGGCCTCAAGATCGATCGTCCCGGTGGCGCGCTGATCGGCGCGGTCCTGATGATCGTCTGCCGCGTCGTGCTCCCCGCCGAGGTGTTCGGGGCGGCGATCGACTGGGACACCGTCGTGCTGCTGCTCGGCATGATGATGATCGCCTCCTACCTCGCCGAGGCCGGCTTCTTCCGGAGCGCGGGCTACCACGCGGTGAGGCTCAGCGGGACGCCTCGTGGGCTGCTCGTTCTCGTCGGCGTGATCTCGGCGGTCCTCTCCGCGATCCTCGTCAACGACACGGTGTGCCTGATGCTCACGCCGCTGGTCCTCGTGACGGTCGAGGACGCGAAGCTGCCGCCGCTCCCGTATCTGCTCGCGGTCTGCATGGCGTCCAACGCGGGCTCGGTGGCGACGTTCACCGGCAACCCGCAGAACATGATCATCCAGGGCGCCTCCGGGATCTCGTACGCGGGCTACGCGGGGTTCATGGCGCTGCCGGCGGTGCTGGCGACGGCGGTGGTGATCTCCGCGCTGCTCTACCTGTTCCGAAGAGAGCTCAAAAGCGACGTGCGCCTCACCCTGCACCCTCCTCCGCCGCCGAACTTCAAGCGGATGCGCGTGCTCACCGGGCTCGTGCTGCTGGCCGTCGTGATCGCGTTCTTCGCCGGCGCGCCGATGGGCTGGAGCGCGCTCGCGGGCGCGGCGTTCGTGATGGCGTTCAGCGGCCACGAGCCTCGCAAGGCGCTGGAGAAGGTGGACTTCATCCTCCTGCTCTTCTTCGCGAGCCTCTTCGTCGTCATCTACGGCGTTCACAAAGACGGCTGGGCCGAACGGATGCGCGATCTCTTCGCGCCGATCATGGCCGGTGGCGCGCTCAAAGAGACGTTCGGCTTCTCAGCGCTCACCCTGCTCGCCTCCAACCTGTTCTCGAATGTGCCATTCGTGATGCTGGCGCGGCACTGGGTGCCGACGATGAGCGATCCGAAGCTCGCGTGGCATGTGCTCGCCTTGGCCTCGACGCTCGCCGGAAATCTGACCCTGGTGGGCAGCGTGGCGAACCTGATCGTGTTCGAGCTCGCGCGCGAGAAGGTGAAGGTCGGCTTCTGGCAGTACGCGAAGGTCGGCGTGCCGGTGACGCTTCTGAGCCTTTCGGTCGCCCTCTTCGCGATGCTGCTCGAGCGCCGCGTCTTCGGCTGATGTCGCGGGGGCTGAGCCGGGAAGACGCGCCGCAGGCGCCACTTCGGCGCCCTCCTGTCGCGGGGGCTGAGCCGGGAAGACGCGCCGCAGGCGCCACCTCGGCGCCCCCCTGTCGCGGGGGATGATTACTTCTTGCTCTCGTCGTCCGGCGACGGGAGCACCGGGGCGTTCGTCCGGGGGATCCGGGAGAACCCCGACCGCCCGACGCTGTTCTGCATTGAGGTGTCCAAGGCGCGGTTCGAGGCGCTGCGGGCGCGGTACGCCGGCGACGCGTTCGTGAAGCCGTATCACGCCTCGTCGGTCCCGCCCGA
>JBJMQN010000247.1:0-4770 GCA_045802665.1 Myxococcaceae bacterium
GAGGTGAAGACGTACCGGATCGACGATCTCACCTTCGATGGCAACGCGGCGCTCTTGAACGGCGGCGACAACCTGGAGGCGAAGCTGGACGTGGGCGGCCTCTTCTCCGAGCCGCTGGAGGGACCGTTCGCGATCAAGCTGGACGCTCATGGACAGGGCGATCAGCGCAACGCCACGCTCTCCGTCGAAGCACCGGGCGCGAAGGTGCTCGCCGAAGCGAACTTGAGCGGCACGTCTGACGTCGACGCGTTCTTGAAGCAGCTGGATGTCGACCCGTCGTTCCTGCGCGCGTTCGTTCCGGCGTATCCGGTCGAGGCGACGCTGCACGCGGAAGGCGAGGTCCACAAGCGCACCGACGACGTCGACGCGGAGCTGCACGCGCACGCCGGCTCCTCGAAGCTGAACCTCACCGCGAAGGCGAACCTCGCGCAGAAGGAAGTCTCGAAGCTCTCCGCTCGGCTCTCCGGTGTGAATTTCGCACAGCTGGTCGAGGACGGTCCGAAGTCGGATGTGTCGCTCTCACTGGATGCGCACGGCGGCGGGTCCTCGGCGGATGACGCCCACGGCGAGCTCACGCTCACCGCCCCCGCAGCGACGATGGGCAATCAGCCGTTCGGTCCCATCGACGTGCACGCGACCGTGAAAGAGGGCGTCGCGACGATCGAGAAGTTCCTCGCGAAGCTGCCGGGCGTGGAGGTGCACGCACACGGCACCGCGAGCAAAGAGAACGTGAACGTCACCGCCGGTGTGATCGCGAAGAGCCTCGAGTCGTTCAGCAAGACGGTGGGCGCGCTCGCGGGGCCGGGGAAGCTGGATCTCGGCGGCCACGGGCAGGCGACGTTCGCGGCGAAGGGCCCGACGGAGAACCCGTCCGTGCACCTCGAGGCGAGCTTCCCGAAGCTGCGAGTGCAGAAGCGCGACATCGAAGATCTCGTGGTGAACGCCGAGCTGCCGCAGGCGAAGGATCCGTTCGGCCTCAACGCTCGCGTCGACGCGCGGCACCTCTCGCTTGGGAAGAGGGGGCTCTCGGATCTGCACGCGGGTGTGAAGAGTAAGGAGCGGCATCTCACCGTGGAGGCGCACGCGCGTGGATTCCTCGTGTTGAGCGTCGCGCTGGATGCGCTGACGGACACGGACCACAAGGGACTGGAGCTGAATCAGCTCACGCTCAGCTGGCCGGAAGAGACGTGGAAGCTGGAGGCGCCATCGCATCTGCGGTTCGACGAGAAGGAGCTTTCAGCGACGCCGCTCGCACTGGTGGCGGGCGATCAGCGGATTGCGCTCCACGGCAAGAAGCATGGCGACGATGTCGATGGGCACGTGGAGGTGAAGAAGCTCGACATCGGGAAGCTGCCGAAGCTCGTGCTGAACCCGCTCCTGAACCTCGGCGGCACGCTCTCCGTCACCGCCGACGCGTCCGGCACCACCAGGAAGCCGGAGCTGCAGGCGCACGTGGATCTCAAAAACGGCAGCTACAAACAGTTCCAGAATCTGTCGCTCGGGTTCGACGGGCAGTACGTGCGCGACCGGCTCACCGGACAGCTGAACGCGAATGGCGCGGGGATGAAGCTCGCGTCCGAGTTCGACGTGCCGTTCAAGGCGCTGAAAGAGCGGAAGCGCGAGCCGGTGCGCGTCGTCGCGAAGATCGAAGAGATGGATCTCCAGCGCCTGAAGGCGTCCGGCATCGCCGTTCCCTTCACCGGCACGTTCGCGATGGACCTGACGGTCAAGGGCATGGCGTCGGACCCGAAGCTCAACTTCGCGTTCAAGGGAAAGAACCTCGTCTACGAGGCGCTGCCGCCCACCAACGTGGACCTCGTGGCGAAGAGCGGCGAGGACAGCAAGCTGATGGCGCGGCTGGACGTCTCGATGCTGGAGAAGAAGGGCTTCGCCCAGATCGACACGCCGTGGTCGCTCTCGACGCTCATCGTCCGAGCTCCCACCGCGAACGACGTGATGCACGCGCCGCTGCGGTTGCAGGCGGACTTCAAGCAGTTCCCGCTGCCGATGCCGTACATCTCCGACATCACGGATGAGCTCGTGATGGGCGATGTGACGTTGAGCGCGGACGTGAAGGGGCCGCTGCTCGCGCCGCACGGGAAGGTTCACGCGTTCCTGGATGGACTCTCGCGCGGCCATTCGCCGGTGCTGGAGGCGTCGTTGGATGCGACCGCGCAGCCGGATGGAATTCGCGTCAACGCGTCCGCCGTTCGGCAGAAGGACAAGAAGAAGATCCTCGACCTCGTCGCGAAGATGGAGGCACCGATCGCGAAGCTGCGGAATCCGAACGCGATCGCTTCGCTGCCGGTGCTGATCGACGGGACGGTGGGGCCTATTGCCGTGGAAGATCTCCGAGCGCTGATGACTCCGCCGAAGCAGGCTGGCGCGCACGTCGGCCTTCGCATCGATCAGCCCGCGCTCGAAGGCGAGCTCACCGCGAAGCTCGAAGGGCGCGGGACGCTGGGCGATCCGAAGCTGTCGTTGCGTTCGGCCGTGAAGGGGCTCGGCAAGAAGGACGTGCAGAAGGGCGATGTGCAGCTGAGCTACGACTACGCGAACAGCAAGCACGTGCTGCAGCTGTCGCTGAAGAGCGGCAACAGCGGCGAGTTGAAGATCGACGGCAAGGCGATCGCGGACATCTCGTACGGCGGGATGCAGAAGGGGCTCGATGTTCCGGCGATCCCGCTGGACGTGAAGCTCGCCGCACACGATTTTGATCCGCAGTTCTTGAGCGCGGCGACGCCGAAGCTCCGATCGGTGGGCGGCGCGGTGGACGCGACCGCGCAGCTGACGGGTACGCCGACGAAGCCCATGGTGAACGGCCGGATCGAGTGGAAGAACGGCCAGGCCTCGATCGCCGGCAGCGGCAACTACGAGGCGATTCATGTGCTCATCGAAGGCAACAACCAGCGCGTCGAGCTGAAGGAGCTCACGGCGAAGTCCGCGGATGGTGAGGCGAAGCTGTACGCGCTCGCAGAGGACGTGGGCTCGGGGAAGCTGAAGCTCACGGCGAAGGCGGACCTGAAGGAGTTCCCGATCATCTCGGAGGATCAGCTGATGGCGAACGTGTCCGCGCGAGGGCAGTTGAGCGGCTCCGCCACGATGCGGCTGATGAACATCGACCGGCTGCAGATCGACGAGGCGCACGTGCTGCTCCCTGACATCAAGCGCAAGAACCTCCAACCGCTGGACGAGCCGAAGGACGTGGTCTTCACCAAACGCGGCAAGCGGATTGATGACGACAGGAAGAAGAAGGCGCAGCAGGTCGCGGCGAACGAGAGCGGCACGGGCGGAAGTGGTGCTCAGGCGATGCCCGAGAAGAAGATCGATCCGTCGCAGTTCCAGATCCGGGCGCGCATCTACGGGCCCAGAAACATCTGGATCAAAGCGAAGGACATCAACGCGGAGGTCGGCTTCTCCGACGGCTTCCGAGTGCTCTACGCCGGCGCCCCGCAGCTCTTCGGCGACGTGGTCGTGCACCGCGGGCGATTGGATGTCTTCGGGCGGCGCTTCGACTTCCAGCGCGACAGCAAGATGACGTTCGGAGGTCCGCCGGAAGAGCCGAACCTGGATGTCACCGCGCTCCACGTGAACGAACGCGAGGACGTGAAGGTCAATCTGAAGGTCTCAGGCCCGGCGAAGAAGCTGGAGATTCATCCGACGTCGGATCCGCCGCTGTCCGACACGGAGATCTACACGCTGCTCGCGACGGGACGGCGGAGTCTGCGGCCGGGGTCGGGTGGCGCGTCGAACAGCAACCCGGCGGCGTCGGTGGTCGGTTCGCTCGCGGCGAGTCAGCTGAAGAAGACCGTGGCGAGCGCGCTGCCGTTGGACGTGCTGTCGATTGAGGCGGGCGACAACGGGCTGGAAGGGAGCAAGCTGGAGGCCGGCACGTACGTGAACGACAAGCTGTACCTCGGGTTCACCGGGCGCGTGGGAGCCAATCCGCTGAAGGGCGAGAACTCGAACGCGGTGAAGCTCGAGTATCAGCTCACGAAGCGCTGGTCGTTCCAGGCGGAGTACGGCGACGCGAAGGCAGGCGGCGCGGATCTCATCTGGTCGAAGGAGTACTAGCGGCCGGAGAGGAATGAGAAGCGCTGGAAGATCCGCTCCGGGAGATTGCGGACCACCGACATGATCGGTCGCCAGTACCAGGGCAGGTAGAAGTCCTCGCGGCCGTGATCGAACGCGGAGAGCAATTGCTCCGCGATGGGCCCCGGCTGAGCGAAGAGCGCGTTCTTCTCGTGGTTCACCGTCATCGGAGTCTCGACTGGGCCGAGCCGCACGGAGACGATCTTCACTCCCATTCCGTAGAGCCGAGAGCGGAGTCCCTGGAGGTAGACGTTGAGCGCCGCCTTCGCCGCGCCGTACGTGTAGTTGCGAGGGCGGCCGCGATCCGCCGCGACGGACGTGATCACCGCGAGCGTCCCATGGCGCTGCTGCTCGAGCTGATTCGCGAGCGGGATGATCAGAGAGATCGCGCTGAGGAGGTTGACGATGAAGATCTCTTCGGCGGCGGAGTACGAACGCTCCGACTCGAGCTGATCACCGAGCAGCCCGTGAGCCACCACCGCGAGATCGATCGTGCCGAGCGCGGCGATTGCCTTCTCCACGAGCGCGGCGTTCTCCGAGCCGTGAGCGAGATCCGCGCTGATCGAGCCCAGGCATCGATCGCCGAGCTCTCGCACGAGAGCAGTGAGCTTTCCGGCGTCGCGGCCCACGACGAAGAGATCATCGCCGCGAGCCGCACACCGAAGAGCGACTTCCCGA
>JBJMQN010000248.1:0-6671 GCA_045802665.1 Myxococcaceae bacterium
CGGCGACGTTCTGCGCGATGGCGCTTCTGCTTCACGACAGCTGGAAGCGGCCTGCGCTCGCCGCGGCGACGGCGGGCACGCTGGGGTTCGATCTGTTGGTGAAGCTGTGGCCCACGCTTCCCGCGAGGCTCGCGCCGCTCAAGCTCCACCTGCCGCTGAAGTTGGAGCAGACGCGCACGATGACCGGCCTGTTTGAAGGGCTGTTCGTCGCGCTGGTTGCCGCTGGGATCGTTGCGCTGTTGCTCATTCCGAAGAGGACGCGGCGGCCGCTCGGAGTTGCGACGTTCGCGATCGTGGTGCTGCTCGCGCTTCGCACGCTTGGGCCCGAGGTCTGGGCGAAGCACGACGAGATGAAGGAGCGAAAGCGCGACCTCGCGGAGAAGACGCACACGAAGGAAGTGGGAATAGCCCTCGCGGAGCACGCGCCGGACAAGAGCGTGCAGTGGATCCTCAACGAGTTCACCGATCCCGAGCAGCACGAATTTCTGAACCTCCTCTTCTGGTCCGGCCACATGAGCTACGGGCCGCCCACGCCAGATCAGCTGCAGGCCGCGCAGAGCAAGGGCTACACCCGCTGGGTCGTCTCCTCCGTCGCTGAGCCCTACGTGGCGCTGGAGGGCGTGCCGGCCGGAGCGGCGATGCGCGCGTACGACTACGACAAGCCCGCGCCGCCGCCGGACATCCCCGCTGACGCGCAGCACGTCGCATGTCCCTCGAAGGGCTTCGACGTGAAGGGCATGGCGTGGACGAAGACCGGCTACGCGCGAGACCGCTGGGTGTTCTTCGTCGCGCCGCACGGGGGGCCCGCGCCGTTCACGGCGTCATTCATTCACGACGACGGGACGAAGGAAGATGTGCCGGTGACGCCGGAGTCGAGCCTCAAGAACCGGACCTCGCTGCAGGACGTGCCGTGGTTCATCGCCACCGCGCTGGGGCCGCGGCGAAAAGACGTGAAGGCGGTTGCGCTCTCGAGCTGCGCGCAGCAGTTCCCGCTTCAGTGATCCTTGCCGAAGACGCGGTCGAAGATCTGATCCACGTGGCGCAGGTGGTAGTCGGTGGAGAACTGCGCGGCGATCTCCTCGGGCGTCATGACCTTCAGGAGATCTTTGTCGGACAGCAGCGCGTCCTTGAAGCCGACGCCCTCCTCGTACATCCGCATCGCGTTGCGCTGAACGATGACGTACGCGGCCTGACGGTCCATCCCCTTCTTCGCGAGCTCGAGCAGGATGCGCTGGCTGTTCACCACGCCGCCGAGCAGCTCCAGATTCTTCAGCATCTGCTCCGGGTACACGCGCAGGTTTTCGATGAGCCCGCTGAACCGGTGGAGCATGAAGTCCGCGGTGACCGTCGCGTCCGGGCCAATCATCCGTTCGACGGAGCTGTGAGAGATGTCGCGCTCGTGCCAGAGCGGGACGTTCTCCATCGCTGACAGCGCGTAGCCGCGAAGCAGCCGCGCCAGCCCGGTGAGGTTCTCGGACAGGATCGGGTTTCGCTTGTGCGGCATCGCGGATGAGCCTTTCTGCCCCGCGGTGAACGCCTCTTCGGCTTCGCGAACCTCCGTCCGCTGCAGATGCCGGATCTCCACCGCGAACTTCTCGATCGACGCGCCGAGCAGCGCGAGCGCGGTGAAGTACTCCGCGTGCCTGTCGCGCTGGATGATCTGCGAGGAGGCCGGCGCGGGACGAAGCCCCAACACGGCCATCGTGTGCTCTTCCACCGAGGGCGGCAGGTGCGCGAACGTGCCCACCGCGCCGGAGATCTTCCCGTACGAGATGACGCCCTTTGCGTGCTCGATCCGCGTCCGCGCGCGGCGAAGCTCGTCGTACCAGATGGCGAGCTTGTGCCCGAACGTCATCGGCTCCGCGTGGATGCCGTGGCTGCGGCCGATCATCGGCGTCTTCTTGTGCGTCAGGGCGAGCTTCTTCACCGCCGCCATCGCGCGGTCCACGCCCTTCAAGATGAGGTCCGCGGCATCCCGCAGCGTCATCGCCAGCGACGTGTCGAGCACATCCGATGAGGTCATTCCCATGTGCAGAAACCGCGCGGACGGACCGATGCGCTGCTCCATGAACGTGAGGAACGCGATGACGTCGTGCTTGGTGACCTTCTCGATCTCGTCGATCTTCTGAACGTCGTCCGCGGTGAAATCTCCCGCCTTCGCCTTGCAGTCAGCGAGCGCGGACTCGGGCGCCATCCCGGCCTGCACGAGCCCCTCCAGCGCGGCGAGCTCCACATCACGCCAGCGCCGAAGCCGCGCCTCGGACGTCCACAGCGAGACCATCTCCGGGCGGCTGTAACGGGGAATCACTCCATCACCTTGAGCGGGTAGCTCTTCTCGGCCGCGTAGTGCATCAGCTCCAGCGCGACGTCGGACCCGACCTTCTTCGCGGTGGTGAGGTTCACGGAGAGCTCGAGCACCTCGGGCTGCGCCACCACCAGCGCGCCGGGGTCCACCTTCTCGAACAGGATTCGGTTGGCGAGCCTCCCCGCCTGCTGCCCGACGCCGATGTAGCTCGGAGACAGCGCCACCAACGCGCCCTCTTTCACCTGGCTCTGCGACAGGCCCAGCATCGGCACGGCTCCGTCGGTGCTGAACGACAAGAGCTTCTTCACCACCGCCGCGTTGCCCACGGTCTTGTCGGAGATCATCAGCAGCGCGTCGATCTTCCGCGCAGCGGAGGAGAGCACGCGGTCCACCTTGCCCGGCCCGTCCACTTCCAGCGAGACGATCTGCAACCCCAGCGTCTGGGCGGCAGCGGTCGCGTCCTGGATGAGCTTCGCGGAGTAGCGCGGATCATTCAGGATCCCGATCCGCTTCACCTTCGGCGTGACGGCCTTCAGCGTCGCGAGCTCGGTGGAGATGTCGTTGGTGAGGGCGATGCCGGTGACGTTGGGGCCCTCCAGCGCGTACTTCTCGTAGTACGGCACCATCGTGAAGATGACCGGCACATCCGCGAACGTCTTCTTCGCCGCGTTCGCCGCCGACGGCCCAATCGCGAGCACGAGCGCTGGCTTCTTCGCCGACGCCGCCTTCACCGCGTTCTGAGCCGCCTCCGCGCCCTCGGGGAGCGCGACCTCGCGGACGTCCACCTTCGCCTCCGCGGAGAAGCCGGCGATGACCGAGGTGTACGCGGTGAGGTCGGACGACTTGAGGACCAGCACCGAAGGCCGTTCGTCCGCGAGCGCGGCGGACGCGACGAGCATGACGGCGAGAAAGCCGCCTCTCACTGCGTGCCGTCCGAGCAGCATCGGAACCCCACCTCCGGAGACCGCGCCGCGGGAGAGCCGTTTTTCCGCGCCGAGCATCGCGCCGCGTAGTCCGGCCGGTCGAACGAGCCGCCCTTCTGCGTCTTGTCCGCGTTCGTCGCGTACGCAGACGACGTCCACTCCGCCACGTTGCCGGACATGTCCGCGATGCCGTAGCCGGAGCGGCACTTCGCGAAGCGCCCCGCCGCCGTCAGCGTGCGGTCCTCACCGGTGTCGTCTTCGGTGTTGCACGCGTTGGGATCGAACGTGTTGCCGTACGGGAAGCGCGCGTTGCCCGGGCCCTTGCACGCCTTCTCCCATTCGGCCTCGCTGCACAGCCGCTTGCCCTTGCCTTCGCACAGGCGCTTCGCGTCGTTCCAGCTCACGTTCACGGTGGGGCTGCCGCCGCGCTTGTTCGGATACTCGTAGACGTCGATGCAGAAGCCCGAGACATCCACCGACGCGAGGCCGCGCTCATCGAACCCGCGCATCGGATCGTCTCCGGCGGTGCCCATCTTGAACGCGCTCGCGGGGACGAAGCGCATCCCGTCCGCGCAGCCGCCCTCGCCGGCGTTCTTCTTGGTGTCCGCGGCGAGCTTGGTGTCGTTCTTCTTGTCGTTCTTCTTTTAGTTGGCGAGCTTCTGCTCCTCGGCCTTCTTCGCCTCGTCGGCCTTGCGCTGCTCCTCCGCGAGCCGGGCCTCTTCCGCCTTCTTCGCCTCGTCCGCCTTGCGCTGCTCCTCCGCGAGCCGGGCCTCTTCCGCCTTCTTCGCGGCGTCGTCCGGCGACACCTGCACGACCGCGACCGAGGCGTCAGGAACCGCGTTGTCGGTGGGCGTCACGACATCGTTCGACGGCTGAGCGTGCTGATGCTTCATCCGCTGCAGAAGCCAGTAGCCACCCGCCGACCCGAGCGCGACCCCCGAGATCGTCACCAGCACCAGCCACACGACCGCCATGTTCCGGCGCGCGGGCAGCGACTTCATCCGGCCGGTGGAATCCCCCACCTCGTGCTCGCGCGAGACATCAGGCGGCGGAGGAGGCGGCATCGTGGGGACGAGCTGCGTCTCGTCGCTGCTGTCGATGGGCGGCAGCGGGACCATCGTCCCGTCCACGGGCTGGGTCGCGTCCGCGCCCGGCAGCGACTTGAGCTCGCTCTGGGTGGCCTCGCGATCCACGTTGAGATCGTCCGGCACCGGCGGCGGCGGCTTCTCTCCCGGACGGCGGCGCGGCTCCAGCGCGGCCATCGGGATCGTCGGCGGACGCGGCCGTGCCGCCGTGGGCACCGCCGAGACCGGTTCGTTCTTCGCCTTGAGCGGCGGCGGCGACGAGCGGCGCGTGATCTCCGCGAACTCTTCGTAGAACGCACCCGCGGTCTTCGGGCGCGCGAGCGGATTGGTGTTCAGCGCCTTCCGATACAGCCCCTCCATCGCGGGAGGGACCTCGGGGTTTCGGCGCTGCAGCTCGGGGATGGACTCGTCAGGGGTGAGCCCGGTGAGCATCTCGCCCACGATGACCGCCACCGAGTACACGTCCGCGCGGTGATCCATCTCGCCGCCGCTCACGTACTCGGGCGACAGATACCGATCGCCCTTCTTGCCCTTCAGCGCCTGCACGAACGGGATGCGCGGGATCGCGAGGCCCAATCCGTAGTCGGTGATCTTCAGCAGATCCGGCAGCACGACCACGTTCTCAGGACGCACATCGCCGTGCGGTCCCAGCTTGTGCGCGGAGTCCAACGCCGAGCACACCTGCGCGAGGATCGGCTCCACTTCGCGCAGGCTGAAGAACGTGCCCTTCGTGATTCGAAGGTCGATGATCTTCCGGAGGTTGAGCCCCTCCACGTACTGCATCGTGTAGAAGGGCCGGTCCTGATCCTCGCCCTCCTCGTAGATGCGGACGATGTTCGGGTGGCTCAACTTGCGGCCCACGCGCATCGCGCGCTGAAACGCCTTGCGCTCCTCCTGCGTCTGCAAAAGCCGCGGGTTGATGACCTTCAGCGCGACGTCGACGTCGACTTCCGCGTCGCGCGCTCGGTAGACGAAGCCCACGGGCCCCGCGCCGACGATGTCCTTGATGTTGTAGCGGCCCGCGACCGTGTCGCCCGGCTTGTACGGCGAACCTTCGAGCTGCCCGGTGGGGAGCTTCTTTCGAGAGAAGGTCGCCGTCGCCTGACGAACGCCGCCACCGGCGAGCTTCTGCCCGCACGTCGGGCAACTCTCAGCGGTGTCCGGGACGTGGCTCCCGCATCGGTAGCAAAGCAAAAGAAACGAACTCCCTGACAGGGGCCCGGCGCGGCGGATAAGCGTCGGTAATCGTTGAGACTTCTATCGCGCGCGTTTCGTTCCAGCAAGGAAGCCGCGCGCTGTCTGAGGTTAGCGCCCGGTGGACCCAAAACCGCCCTCTCCTCGGGCGGTTGCGGAGAGGTCCTGGACCTCGATCAGGGTCGCTCGGGTGACGGGCGAGATGATGAACTGGGCGATGCGGTCTCCGCGCTTGATGGTAACGGGCACGTCCGAGAGGTTCACGAGAATGACCTGCACCTCGCCGCGGTAGTCCGCGTCCACGGTTCCAGGCGAGTTGAGCACCGTGAGTCCCTGCCGAAGCGCGAGCCCCGAACGCGGCCGGACCTGTCCCTCGTAGCCAGCGGGGAGCTCGAACGCGAGGCCGGTGGGGATCGCCGCACGGCCCATCGGAGCGAGCGGAATCTCCTGGTCGATGTCCGCGAGGAGATCCATCCCGGCAGCGAGTTGCGTCTGGTACTGCGGAAACGGAAGCGCAATGGCGGACGGACGAACGCGGCGGACGCGGAGCTGAATCGGAGGGTTCATGGCGGCGTTGAGCGTTTAGCGTTGAGCGTCGAGCGGGTCCAGCGTCGGACCGGTCCTTCGCCTCAGTCCACGTGGCCTTCGGCGACGGAGACGGGCCGCTGAACCCGATACAGCAGCGGATCCACCGGCGAGTCCGCCAGCTCGAGCTGGTAGTGCACGTGCGGCCCCGTCGATCTGCCCGTGCTTCCGGAGAGGGCAATCACCTCGCCCTCCTTCACGACGTCGCCGACTTTCACGAGCAGCTTCGAGTTGTGACAGTACGCCGTGGTCACGCCGCGCCCGTGATCCACGATCACGACCATGCCGTTCACGCTGTCCTCGCTCGCGCGGCGAACCACGCCAGACGCGGTGACGTGAACCTCCGACCCCTGCGCTATTCCGAGATCCACTCCGGTGTGCATCTTCTTCGTGCCGAGGATCGGGTGCACCCGCATGCCGAACCCCGACGTGATCGGCGTGCTCTGAGGCACGGGCCAGCTCAGCGCGTACGCGGTCCCCAGCATCATCGCGTTCGAAGCGTTCGCCACCTCGTCATCGAACCCTGGCGGCAGATGCTGCATGAGCTGCTCGAGCGTGGGCTCACCGCCCTCCGCCTTC
>JBJMQN010000249.1:0-4592 GCA_045802665.1 Myxococcaceae bacterium
GAGGTCGAGGGCGCGGTGAGGTTCAAGGTCTCGCCCGAGGGCGAGATGGCGGAGATGCGCCGCGCGATCCGTCGGGCGTCCACCATCGAGCGCTGACCCCGATGGCGCGGAGAGTTATCTCGACGGGCCCCTTGGACACATTTGGGTGGGTAGGGACGCGGCTTCCGCTCCCTCATCAGCGCTGAATCATGCAGCCCCAGCCGTCATAGCGGCCGCCGTGCTTGTCCGCGATGAGTTCGCAGAGCTCCGCGGTGATGGGATCCATGCGGCCCTTCTGCAGAGACTCCGTGCGGCGGAACGAGACGGACCACTCGTCGCGGTTCGGTTTCGGCGCGTCGACGACGTAGCCGAGTGATTTGAGATCGCCTGAGGCGGCGTTCGCGGTGGCTTCGCTTGGGAAGTAGGCGAGGTGATCGATCGGTCGCGGCACGTCGTTCCGGTCGCCATTCTTCGTGAGCTCCGTCACCACTCGGCGGTTCTGGATGCTCTGCATCGAGAAGGGGTCGGGATAGAGCGCCTCTTCGAAGGCCTCCCAGTTCGCGTCTTCCTCGACGATGAACACGACCTGGTAGTCGCCTATGAGCGGCTTGCACAGCGACTCGACCTGCTCGCGCGTCATCCCTGGCGGCGCGTACAGCCACGCGGAGCTGATGCCTTCGGAGATGGTCCTCGCGACGAAGATCGCATCGCGCTGCTTCTCCAGCGCATCCACGACCGCGTCCTCAACTTTCGAGATCACTGGCAGCTCTTCGCGGGTGCGGAAGCCGTTCCCATCCGGCGACTTGAGCCGGATCGCGATGATGATGCGAACCGGATGACTCGCGAGCGGCGCGATCTGACCTGCCGCCAGATCCACCGTCGTCATCTGCAGGCCGCCACCGGTTTCACTCAGGTAGCTGTCGAAGTCCGGGTTCCAGGATCTCGGCATCGGTTCTCTCCAGAGCGCAACCAGCCTGAGCTCTTTTCGGCGACTGGGTCATTCTCTGCACCCGATCCGGCTCGAAACCAGCTGATTTTGGCCTGATTCGGGTGCACAGAATGACCCAGTCTCAGAAGTGAACGGGCGCGCCCCAGAGGTCGATGAGCCCGATGTTGCCGGTTGCTCTCCGCTCCCACCTCGGCCTCCGCTCGCGCGTGGTGCTCAGCTGCGGGGTGAAGCAGCGCGTGCGCGACTTCATGGCAGAGCGTCGTGAACTGGTGCGCGCGGGGCCGACCGCCGCTGACGACCACGCTGTCCTTGGTCTCCGGCACGTACCAGCCCTGCGCGTCGGAAGGGTCTCCAGCCTGCCGAGTCCGGAACTCGATGCGGCTCACCGGAGCGCCGGCCCATCATGCGACGGGACCACAATCACTGACTGGGACATTCAGCTGCGAGCGGAGCGCCGGCTGTGGCGGCGCCGACAACAGGGCGCGCCAAGAACCGCAAGCGCCAACCCGCCCAGACCATCCACCTCACCGCACCCGCAACCCTTCGAACCATCTATCCGCACCGCATACGGCGCGGTCGGATCCATCGTGTTCACGCACATCGCGTTGCTGCGTTCGCTGACATTCCCCGCCTCATCGATCACGGCGATCGTGAAGCAGTACGGATCCGGGCTCCGAAACGGCGCGCCATCGCGCTCATGTCCCACCGCGTTCCCGAGCACGACGCCGACTTCGTGCTCGTACGCGAGTGACGGTGAGAAGCGGAAGAGAATGTCCGGGTCGGTCTTGTCGATCGCCCCCTGCTCGTCCGGCGCGATGTACGCGGCGAGCTTCAGATTCTCCGGCGCCGTCTGCGTGTCGTAGCTGTCCACGTAGAACTGCAGCGCGTCCACGTCCGGGCAGCCGCCGGCGCCCTGCTTGAGCCCATTGTCGATCCAGACGAGCTTCAGGTCGCGAACGATGGGGTCCGACGGCGCTGAGGTGTCGTCGCCCTGAATCTGCGGAGGCAGGGTCACCTTCCCGGGTGCCTGCGCGAGGATCCCGTAGGGCCCATACTTGATGTCGCACGCGGCGCTGGCCGAGGCGGAGATCAGGAGCGAGGCGATCGCGCTCAACAGGAACAGCTGCTGCAACTTCATCGAGATGTCTCTCGGGTGTGTGGTGCGGCGGAGTTCAACATCGGTCAGCGCTCAACTCCGCGGCAGGTGGGGCCTCGCATCATCCTCCGGACAGCGCGGTCACGGCGAACCCAACGGACTTCACACTGCGCGGACGTCGACAAGCCGCAGCCTCAGTGACCGTGCTTGTGATGCGGATGCGCCTGGTCGTGCGCCGCGGACAGCTTCCGAGCGCGCTCCTCCAGCGAACGCATCCCCGCCACGTCGCTCTGCTTGTCGAGGACGTGAGCGAGCCGCCCGACGACGCCGAGCCCGAGGTGATGATCCTCCGACTTCTCGGCCTCGGTCAGCAGTGACTCGGCGAAACCCTTCGCTTTGTCGCTGCCCAGGTGAATGAGCGCGTCGATCGCGGTGAGCCGTCCATAGCCCGGCCGGCTCGAATCGCCGGCGATCTTCTCGAGCTCCGTGACCGCCTCGTCCCGCTTGCCCGTCGCGGCCTTCACGATCGCCACCGAGACGCCGGCGCGCGTAGGCACGAGGAACTCCTCCACCTTCGCGAACTCCTCCGCGTCGTCCGGGTGACCCGCCTTCGCGAGCTGTTCAGCGAGCTCATCGAACGCACGGATCATGTGCTCGCCGAGGAGCGCGAACGCCTCCTGCACGAACTTCTCCTCCGCGCCGCCGTCCTTCTGCGGAATGCGGGCCTTCAGCGCCTCGAGGTCTTTGAACGCGATGCCCACGGGAGCGTCTGCTCGCCCCTCGTGCAACTGAGAGAGCGCCACGATGAGCGCACCCAGCTTCTCGGCGAGCGCGGACGGGAGGAGGCGCTCCTTCTCCCAGCGCGACCAGAGCTCCTCGGCGGCGGCGAACGGAAAGCGCGCGAACTGACCGGTCCCCTTCCAGCCCTCGTGCCACTGAGTGGCGATGGCCATGGGGTAGCTCTCGGCGGCGAGCTTCCTGTAACCCGCCTCGTCCACCTTCGCGCCGTAGTGCGAAAGCGTGCCCAGGATCGCCTCGGTCGAATAGCCCTTGAGGCCACCCTTCTGCCAATTCTTGTCGACTCGGTCAGCCATGGGCGCGCGCTTCTAACAGACCGCCCCTATACTGGATCACGAATGTTTCGTTCGTTGCTGCGCCAGAAGACGCCGAACATCCGCCCGGTGGAACGCGGCGAGATGCCGTTCGTCGCGGACCTCGCGCGCAACACGCTCTCGCTCTTCGGCAAGTACGATCGGCTGCTGCCCGAATGGATGCGTCAGCCCGGCATCCGCACCTTCATCGCCGAACACCATCGCCAACCCGCCGGCCTCTGCATGTTCGGCTACTTCGAAGATCCGCAGCGCGGGCTGTTCGCGGATCTCCTGGCGCTCGCGGTGGCGCCGCAGTTCCAGCACCTCGGGCTTGGCCGGGCGCTGCTCCGTTTCGTGATCGAAGAATCACGCCGAAGCGGCCGGGTGATCACCGAGCTCAGACTCTCCGTCGCCGACACCAACGAGCGCGCACGAGCCCTCTTCGCGTCCGAAGGGTTCAGGCCGCTGCCGTACGAGATCGGCACCTACGACGGCGGTCAGGTCGCGCTGCGGATGGGATTGCGGCTCGATCAGAGCGCGACGTACGCGGCGTAGGGCTTCATCGCTCAGCGCCAACGCTGGCAGTGACCTTCATCGGAAGCGCAGGCCACTCCGTCGCCTTCCGCCGTCCGTCCTCCACGCGCTTCTCGAGGTATGGCTCCGCGCCGCGCTCGTCGAACGCCTTCTTCCACGCGGAGAACGATCCGCCCGCGCGCCACGCGTCCATCGCCGCGAGCCCGACTTCCGGGCCGCACTGCGCGAGCATGTACTCCACCCACGCCCAGCGCGCGCTCGTGGGCCGGACCTCGGCTTTGCCTCGCAGGAGCTTCCGCAGCCGCTCCAGCCGGGACTCGACCTCTTTGATCCCCGCGAAGGGCGAACCATCCAGCGGCGTGTTCCGCTTCGCCACGAACGGCGCGACGCCCAGCGCCACCGGGAGAATCTTCGAGAGCTCAGCCGAGAAGCGCGCGAGCTCGTCGACGTCCGCCTCCGTCTCCAGCGGCAGCCCGACCATGTTGTAGACCTTGAGCTGCTTGATGCCGGCGGTCTTCGCGAAGTTCGCCGCTCGGACGATCTGCTCCTCGGAGTGCTTGCGGTCCACGAGATCGCGCATCCGCTGCGACGCACCGTCGGACGCGACCGTCAGCACCTTCGCGCCACCCGCCTTCAATGCGTTCACGAGCGCCTGGCTGAGTCTGTCCGCTCGCAGCGACGAGACGCCCACTTCACGGCCTGAAGCGACGATCGTCTCCAGCAGCTGAACGATGCGCGGATGATCCGTCACCGCCGCACCGACCAACCCGACCCGGCGGGCGTTCTCGGGGATCAGCGACAGCACGCGCTCCGGCGGCAGCGTCCGCATGCCCCCGTTCGTCGTCCGCCGCATCACGCAGTAGTGGCAGCCGCGAGAGCAGCCGCGTTCGGGCTCGATGAGGAACATGCTGCGAAGCTCGGTGTGCGGCGTGATGATCTGCGA
>JBJMQN010000250.1:0-7496 GCA_045802665.1 Myxococcaceae bacterium
AAACATACCCAACACGACTCACATAACATCTCAATCACGTACGGAGCCCATCCCGGAGCCGCCGCGTCAAGTTGCTGGAGATAGCTGCTCACTGAATCGACGGACGTATCGGGCCGGTCGGCGATCAGGATCGGTCGCAAAGAAGTTCCTGCATCCTGCGGCGTAAAAGCGTACGCGCTCACCGCGTGAACGGTGGATGCGATGACATCCGATTCATCGGACGCGGCTGCGAGAATTCGCGCGCGCAGCTCTCCCACGAAATTCGGATCGTCCCTCTGGCGGAGCACGCTGTTCGTTCCACCGTCGGTCGCTGAGACCACTCCACCGTCCGCGCCTGCACTCACCACGATCGCCTGATACGCACCGTAGGCGGGAACGAGGCTCAGAATTGCATCCAGGTGCGAAGCGAAAGCCGCCGGCTGGTTCCGTCGTGCGGCTCCGGCGCCGACGACAAAGAGCAGGTTGGCCGTTGGTCGTGCGCACGAGCTGTACACCTCCGTCTGGATCGCCTGTACGTCCCCACGGCCGAACATCGTCACGACATACTGCTCGGTCGTTGCTTCTCGCTTCACCGACACCACCAGCGCTTCCTGCAGCAGTCCCATGACCTGCGGAACGAAGCGCACGCCCATAGAAACGGGGACGCCCGTCCCGGGATTGATCACCGTTCCTGGCGGCGGCTTCGACTGCAACTGGAAGCCGTTGCACGAGATCGAGCTCGGGCAGTTCGCGAAATGGATGTCCGAGACCGTCACAGGCACGCCGCAGGTGTTGTAGAGATTCACCACGCGCGGCCCGCCCAGGCACGTCTGCTGCACTGTCCCGAAGTCGAGATCGGAAGGTGCGATCGTGAGGCATGCCATGGACGTCAGCGCCGGATCTCCAGAGGAGACCCGCAGCTCGCCCGGCTGCATTGAAGGCGCGTTCGCGTAGAACGTCATCTTCAAATCGTCTGGGAACGCGAGCGGAGGAAGCACTGGATCCGCGTGCACGATGATTCGGTAGTCGTTGCCTGCACCGATTCGCACGAGCGGCGGCAGACCGACGAAGCTCATCAGCGACGGCGTGCTTCCCTCGAATCGGAATCCGGAGAGGACGCAGGAGCCAGCGCCCGCGTTGTGCGCTGTCACCGCGAGGCTCGCTCCGTCACGCGGCGAGAGCACGCGGATCTCAGCGGGAGTGAGCGTGAGCGCGCACGCCTCGGCGGCGATCGCGGTTCCGGTGAGCGTCAAGTCCAACGACGGCTGAGCTGGATCGTCGGTCTCGAAGTGGATCGTGCCGGAGATCCCTCCGGGTTGAAGGGGGCGGACGAAAATGCGAGTCGCGAGAGCTCCATTCGCACCCAGCATGGTGCCGGCCGCGATGGGCGTTTCGAGCTCCACGTTCGCGTTCGTCACGTTGATCGACGGGGCGTTCTTGAAGCGGAGCGCCGCGTTTCCGGTGTTGCGGATCTGCAGCGGCAGCACCGTCGCGAAGCCGACGTCCACGTCACCGAACATGAAAGAGGCTGGGTCGACGCGAAGCCGTGACCCGGTGCCAATCACCGTCACGCCGACCGTCAAGGTCCCGGCGTCCGTCGTAAGAGTCAGCTCGTCCCGCGCCGTCTCCACCGAGCGAGGAGCACAATTGAGCGCCAGCTCACGCGCGGAGAACGCGTCGACGATCTGCGCGGTCGAAGAGCTCGCCGTCGCGATACCGAGCGCGCTGCCGATCTCCTGGATCACCAGGGGCCGCGCGAGCCGGTTCGTCACCTTCAGGGTTCCAACCGAGCTCTGCCCTGCGGCGGTCTGCGGACAGCTCGCCCACGCCGTCGCAAAGGTCGTCTCGACCGATGACGCGGCGTCCACTTCCAGCGTGCCGGCGTTCTGCTTCGTGCCGCAGCCAGCGCACGCGCACGCAACGACGATGAGGAACAGCGCTCCCCGAAGAATCACTTCTCTTCCTTCCACGTCGTCCCGAACACCGAATCAAAGATGGGGAAGGTGATGTTGAAGTTGTATCTGCCCATCCGGGTCAAGTCGTGGTGATCCGCATGGTGTTTCCGCAGCACGCGCACGAGTCCGATTCGACCCACCGCGCTGTTCGCCGGCAGGTGGTACGCGAAGTGGAGCCACTCGTAGGTGAGGTAGTAACCCACGCCCGTCGCCGCGAAGAGCCACCCTGCGTTCGGTGAGAAGAGCAGAAAGAAGATCACCCCGAGCGGCGCCGCAATTCCTCCGAAGAAGAAGAGCAGCAGCGCGGGCGGGAACAGCATGATCTTGAAATCCCGAGCGCCCTCACACTCCATCGCCTCCCGCGTGAAGAAGTGGTGATGCTGCACGGTGTGCCGCGTGTGGATGATCCGCAGCCTCTTCACCGGATGGTGCATGGGGCCTTTGTGGCCGAGGTACTCCGCGAGGTTCGCGATCAGAAATCCAGCGGGGATGACGAGCAGCTCCACAACGCTCGGCGAGTGCACCCGTGAAATCGCGAAGCCGATGACCGCGAGGCACGAGATCGTCGTGAACGCGAAGTGCGCCCAGCCCTGATAGCGCGCGCCAATCGTCGTCCGGAACTCATCCCGGTAGACGCTGACGGATTCTGGAAGCGCTTCACACTTCTTCACGGCCAGCCAATATCGCTGAAACTCGCGTTGGACACACTGCGGCCAGCTCAATCGAACCAGCCCGCTCGGTTGGTTCTTCTCGGAGGACGTCATGAAGAAGTCAGCAATCGTCGCGGCGGTTCTGGTGGGTGCGGTCTCGGTCACGATGCTCGCGGGCTGGGGCCGCTGGGGTGGACCGATGGACGCGCAGAAGATCTCGCGCATCGTCGGCGCGCACGTGGACAACGCCCTCGACGAGGTGGACGCCACGGACGCTCAGCGCGTGAAGATCAAGGCGCTTCAGGATCAGCTCGTTCAGGACGGCATCAAGCTCCGCGACGGCAACAAGGAGTCGCGCCAGGCGCTGGTCGCGCAGTGGGAGTCGCCGACGGTGGACCGCGACGCGGTGCACTCGATCGTGGACAAGCGGATCGACGACGTCCGCGCGTTCGCCCACAAGGTCGCGGACACGTTCATTTCCGTGCACGACATCCTGACCCCGACTCAGCGCGCGACCCTTTCGGCGAAGGCGAAGGAGCGCATGGAGTAGGGCGGCTCACGGCTCAGATGGAAAGTGCGGCCCGCTCGGGAACCTCCGACGCGGGCCGTTGTCTTTGCGGATTGAAACCGAATTTCCGCGAGGACGAACATGGTGGAGGGGTCGTCGGGCGCCGTGCGCCTGTCAGTGCTGTGGGGTGAGAAGTTGCTGGAGGTCCGGCAGGTTTCGGACACGACGGGCATCACCGCCGGGATGCTGTTCGGCGAGTCGGTGGCCGCCACGGGCCTTGCTCCTGAGACGAAGCTCTTCGACGACGGCGGAGTGCTCCAGAGCTTCGGGACCGTGAATCTGGGCCCGCTCACGCTCTGCGCCGAGGACATCATCCCCGCTCAGCGCGTCTCCACCATCGCTCCTCCGGACGACTATTCGTTCTTCAAGATCGCGACGATCACCGCGCTCACGTTCGCCGCCGTGCTCGTGTCGATCGCGATCACCCCGCGCGATTATCAGGATGCGGCGGATGCGTTCATGCATCAGGACATCGTTCGGATCGTCAAGACGATGCCGCCCCGGGTGATCGACCTGTCGGACAAAGTCGCCGCCGCTGCACCCGCGGCACCGGACGAAGAAGGCCGCGCGGGTCCAAAGGACAAGCCGAAGAAGGACAAGGTCTCAATCGCCGAAAAGCAGGGTCGCACGACGGAGCAGCTCAAGAAGTCGATTCAGGACGTCGGAATCGTCGGCGCGATGAACCAGCTCGGTCAGTCCTCGGTGTTCGCTCCGAACAACGACGCGCGCCTCACCGTCGCGATGAACAACCTCCGGCCGAACAACGTGATCGGCGATGTCAGCGGCGGCGAGCACGGCATGGGCGTCCATCACTCCGGCGGCGGAGGCGGCGACAAGAATGGCCTGTCGATGGGAGATGTGGGCACCATCGGCGGCCACGTCCCCGGCGGCACCGGCAACCGGCTCTCCTTCAGCAACGGTCCGCGCCACCAGGTCGTCCCTGACGGCGGCAAGAACGTGCGCATCATCGGCGGCCTCAGCAAAGAGGTGATCGCGAAGGAGATCCGCAAGCATCAGAGCGAAATCCGCTACTGCTACGAGACGGCGCTGCAGCACTCGCCGGAGCTCGCGGGCAAGGTCGCCGTGCTGTTCACGATCGATCCTGCCGGCGACATCTCGGACGCGGATCTCGCGGAGACCACGCTCAACAACGAGAGCGCCGAGCAATGCATGCTCTCGAAGATCCGCCGCTGGAAGTTCCCCGCGCCTGAAGGCGGCGGCGTGGTGACCGTCACCTTCCCCTGGGTGTTCTCGTCCGCGGGCAGCAACCCCGAAAACGAGTGACGCTCAGTCCCCGCACCAGTGGGACGCCATGGAGCCGGCTGGCGCCGAGCGATCGGATCTCAGTCCCCGCGACAGGGGGACGCCATGGACCGGCGGGCGCCGGGCGATCGGCATCTCAGTACGGCGTCTTGCGATTCAGCCGCGGATTGCCACCGGCGATGGGCTCATTGCGCAGCGAACCGACGGTCAGCCTGGGCGGGAGCTCTCTTCCGCGCTCGCTGACCGTCTGCGTTCTCGCGGCCTGCTCCGCGCCCGGCCTGGCGGGGAGATCTCCTCGCGTGCCACCCGACGCCGCCGCGCCCGAGAGCAGCTGACGGATTCGCGCGAACTTCTCTTTCTCCCCGGCGACCAGCCGCAACAGCTCCGCCCGCGCGGGAGGGGACAAGCCCGAGCCCGCCTGCGCCACTCGATCCAGAAACGGCATCAGGTAGCCGAAGTCGCGATCAAACGAAGAGCTGTTCGCCATGCGAAGCGGAAAATCACACCGCCGGGCGCAGCGTCATCTGGATTCCGCCCTTGGGTCGCAGAGTCACCAGAGGCTCCAGCTCGAGGTCGTAGCCGGCGACGAGCTCCGGGCGATACCGCTGCAGCACCATCGCGAGGATGATCTGCGCCTCCATCAGCGCGAACCCCGCCCCGATGCACATGCGCGGCCCGGCGGCGAACGGCACGTAGGATGTCTTCGGACGGCCCGCGCTGCGCTCCTCCGTGAAGCGATCCGGATCGAAGCCCTCGGGGTTCTCCCAGAAGCGCGGATCGCGGTGCAGTGCCCACGGGCTCATCACCACCGTTGCTCCCGCGGGGATGCGGTAGCCGCCGATCACGTCTTCCTTGATCGCCTTGCGCGAGAAGATCCACGCCGGCGGATACAGCCGCATCGCTTCCTGGATGACGCGCAGCGTGTACTGAAGCTGCATCGCGTCCTGCGCCGTCGGCGTCCGTCCGCCGAGCACCCGATCCACCTCTTCGATCACCTTGCGCGTGACGCCTGGATTCTTCGAGAGCAGGTAGAAGCTGAACGCCAGCGCGTTCGCCGTGGTCTCGTGTCCAGCGAGCATCATCGTCATCAGCTCGTCCCGCAGCTGCCGGTCGTTCATCGTCTCGCCGGTGTCCGCGTCCTTCGACTCCATCAACATCGCGAGCAGATCGTGGTGCTCGCCCGGAGCCGCATGCCGGCGTTGCTCGATCACCTTCTCCACCACGTCGTCGAGCACCTTCATCGCCCGAGCGAACCTCACGTTCTCCGGCGTCGGAATGCTCTTCGGAAACACGACGAAAGTGCTGGTCCGCGCATTCAGGATCTCCAGCACCACGCTGAACGCATCTCCCACGCGCTCGGCCGCGTCCCCTAAGTCCACCGAGAACAGCGTCTGCCCCGCGATGCGGAGCGTGAGCCGCATCATCTCCGCGTGCATGTCGATGACGTCGCCATTGCGCGCAGCAGGGCTCCAGCCGTCCACCATGTCCTTCGTGCGGTCCGACATCGTCTGAGCGAACGACGCGATCCGCTGCTTGTGGAACGCGGGCTGAGACAGCCGCCGCTGCCGCTTCCAGTGGTCGCCCTCGCTGGTGAGGAGCCCCTCGCCCGTGAGGGCCTTGATGCGCGCGTACACCCACCCCTTCTGGTAGTTCAGGTGATTGTCCTGCAGCACGTGCTTCACGTAGTCCGGATGGCTCGCGAAGAAGACGCGCTCCACCAGCGGATGCACCGACAGATCCCCGAACTCGCGCGCCGCCTTCAACGCGCCCGCGAGCGGATCCTTTCTGAACTCGTTGATCACCCCGAAGAACGGCACGCCTTTGGGACCGGGCACGTCGTCCGACGGGACAAAGCTCTGCGGGGCATTCAACGCGGACTCGGTGTTCATGTGCGGCTCCTTCGAACTGGATGTGCTAAGAATGCGAGCAATCGCTCACCTTTGCTACTCGCATTGGTGCTCACATTTCGAAGGAGCCGGGACATGCGCGCGGAACAGGAGCTTTCCCCTCGGAAATCACCGCGTCAGGAGCGCGCTCGGGCGACCGTGGACGCCATCGTCGCCGCCACTGCTCGCATTCTCGTCAAGCACGGCTACGACGCGCTCTCCACCAATCGGGTCGCCGAGGAGGCCGGCGTCAGCATCGGCTCGCTCTATCAGTACTTCCCGTCCAAGGAGTCGCTGGTCGCGGCGGTGGGGCAGCGCCACTTCGACAAGATGATGCAGGCGTTCGAGGGCGCCTTCGAGCAGCTCGCGGACGCGCCCCTGCCGGTCGTCGCCCGGACGCTCATCCGGCTGCTCATCGAGGCGCACTCGGTGGAGCCGAAGCTTCACCGCGTGCTGATGGAGCAGATTCCCCTCGGCGGACGTCCGAAGCCGATGCAGGAGTTCGACAAGAACATCTGCACCATGGTCCGCGCGTATCTCGAGGTTCACGCGGGCGAAGTGCGCCCCAGAGATCTCGACATGGCGACGTTCGTGCTGATGCGTTCGATGGAGGCGCTCTGCCACGGCGCCGTGCTGGAGCGGCCTGAGTACCTGAAGGGCGAACGCTTCATCGACGAGGCCACCGAGCTCGTCGTGCGCTACCTCGATCCCGGCCACGGCAGCCCGAAGAAAGCGCGCGCCTGACCGAGTTGCCTTTAAGCGTCGTCGCGCTGCTGATGCTCGCGGCATTCATCGCCGGAACGGTGGATGCCATCGCGGGCGGCGGCGGGCTCATCACGTTGCCTGCGCTGCTCGCGGCGGGGCTGGATCCACACTTCGCGCTCGGGACGAACAAAGGCCAGAGCGTCTTCGGCTCGTCCGCGGCGCTCTTCCGCTTCTGGCGAGCGGGCAGGGTGGACAGCAAGCTCGCGCGCTTCACCTTTCCGCTGTCGTTCGCGGGCGCGCTGGTCGGCGCGACGCTGGTGTTGAGCGTCCCTGCGTCGGTCTTGCGCGTCGTCGTGATCGCGCTGCTGCTCGGCGCGGCGCTGATCGTGTTCCTGCGAAATCCGTCGAAGACGCATGCGGTGCTCGCAGTGACGCCGCCGTGGGCCGCTCCGTTGATGGCGCTCTGCATCGGCGGCTACGACGGGTTCTT
>JBJMQN010000251.1:0-2018 GCA_045802665.1 Myxococcaceae bacterium
ACACGCTGCCGTCGCGGCGGAGGAACGACGCCCCCGCGCTCTCCTCGCCGCCGAAGCCGATCGACCCGTCGAGCAGCCCGGGCACGAACCACTTGAAGCCCACCGGGACCTCCACGAGCTTTCGGCCCAGCTCCTTCGCCATCCGATCGATCATGCTGGACGAGACCAGCGTCTTGCCGATGCCCGCGTTGGTGCCCCAGCCCGGCCGGTTCTTGAAGAGGTAGTGGATCGCCGCCGAGAGGTAATGGTTCGGGTTCATCAGCCCCGAGCTCTTCGTCACGATGCCGTGGCGGTCCGAGTCCGTGTCGTTTCCGAACGCGAGATCGAACCGGTCCTTCAGCGCGACGAGGCTCGCCATCGCGAACGGGGAGCTGCAATCCATCCGGATCTTCCCGTCGTGATCGCAGGTCATGAACTTGAACGTCGGATCGATCGAACGGTTCACGACCTCGATCTGCAGTCCGTAGCGGCTCGCGATCGGATCCCAGTAGTCGAGGTTCGAACCGCCGAGCGGATCCGCGCCGAGCTTCAATTTCGCGCCGCGCACGACCTCCAGATCCACCACGTTGCCGAGGTCATCCACGTACGGCTTCACGAAATCGTAGAGGCTCAGGCCCGCCTTCGAGCTCGAACGCAGAACCCCATCGTTCCTGGCCTCCAGCAGCGCGTTGGCGCGCTTCTCCACCCAGCCCGTGATGTCGGTGTCCGCGGGGCCGCCGTTGGGCGGGTTGTATTTGATGCCGCCGTCCTCGGGAGGGTTGTGCGACGGGGTGATCACGATGCCGTCCGCGAGCCCCTCTTTGCGGCCGCGGTTCCAGGTGAGGATCGCGTGCGAGATGACCGGCGTCGGCGTCGCGCGTTCGCTGTAGCGGACGGTCACGCCGTTTGCCGCGAGCACCTCCAGCGCCGACTGCTGCGCAGGCTCCGAGAGCGCGTGCGTGTCAGCGCCCAGAAACAGCGGACCGGTGATGCCCTTGCTCTTCCGGTACTCACAGACCGCCTGAGTCACCGCGAGGATGTGCGCCTCGTTGAAGCTCTTCTTCGCCGCGCTGCCGCGGTGTCCGGAGGTTCCGAAGGCGACGCGCTGCTCGGGCACGGAGAGATCCGGCGAGAGCTCCGAGTACTGCCGCCGAAGCTTGCTGGGATCGATGAGCTGCTCTGCGAGGGGACGCTTTCCGGCCTGGGGATGGGGCATGGCAGAGCCGGTTATCCACCAGCGGCAGGAGCCAGGGCAGCGCGAAATTTCAATTCGTCCGCTGCAGCGCTCGCCAATCGATCACGTCGACACGTTGCTTCGCGAGCTCGAACTCGAGCACCTCGTGCTCGCCGTCCACATCTCCCGCGAACTGCAGGGGCACTTTGCGGTCGAACTCCATCCGGACGTGATCGACGAAGAAGTCGTGCATGTTGGGCACGTCTTTTCCGCCCCAGAGCTTGAACATGTGCCGCGTCGCCTCCAGCGCTCGAGCGCTGTACACGCGCACCGACAATCTCCCCGGAACCTTCTCCGCGTTGGGGAACGCCCGGAACTTGTAGCCCCACTCCGGGATGGTGGCAGCGCCAGCGACGCCCGCGAGCCCTTCGAAGAGCACCGCGCCCGTCTCGCCGCCCTCGAGGTTCACGACGTTCCCGCGAGCATCCAGCGTCTGCGCCGCGCCGCCCAGGTTCGTGACCTTCACGTGAGCCGGGCCCGCGCCGAAGACGTGCCGCGGAATCGTGCGGGTGAACAGCGCGCCCAGATAGCCGCGCAGTCCTGTGTGCGCCTCGCGCAGCGGGCCCGGTGGATACAGCTGCAGCTGCGCCTTGTAGTCATTGACGAGATCCGCGTCGAAGCCGGTCCCTGCGAAGGGCGCGAGCGTCCCTCCGTTCACGCGCACGAGGCCGAAAGTCCGCAGCGGCGGCCGCTTCCCATTGAGCGCGGCGATCCGCTCCAGCGCCTTCTCCGCTTTCGGCGCGCCGGTCACATGCGCCCACGCGTTGCCGGTCCCCATGGGCAGCACGCCGATGAGCGGGAACGG
>JBJMQN010000002.1:0-8922 GCA_045802665.1 Myxococcaceae bacterium
AGACGCGCAGGCGGTGGATCGGCGGCGGGGGCGGCAAGGGCTGACGTCGGACTACTTGCTGTCCTTCACTTCAGAGACGCGCCCGTCCACGACCGTCGCCGAGCGCTTCTTGCCCGGCCAGCTCCACTCTTCTTTGCGGACCTGCTCCTCGAACGTGACCTTCTTCGTCTCGGGGTAGCCCCACGCCATCTCCAGCGCCTCGGCGGGCATCTCGGCGACGGCTTCCTTCTTCGCGATCGCCTCGCGCACTCCGGGCGAGAACCCGTCCAGCTTCGCCTTCGGATCGTCGTGGACGAGGTAGCGCTGGAGCTCGCCATAGAACTCCTCGCGCGTCTTGATGCCTGCGCGCAGCACGAGGATGTACGGCAGATCGTTCGTTTCGCCTTCGACGGCCAGATACACCCAGGGCTGCGTGCGCGGCGTGTAGACGATGCGCTCGGTGACGGCCCACGAGGTGGGGAACTCCACCTTCAGCACCTTCACGCGCTTGCCCGCGGGGAAGATCTTCTCCACGGGACCGGGATCGATGGGCTGGCCCTTGGTGTCGTTCAAGAGCCGGACCTCCTCTGACGGCACGTCGCTGAGCAGCTTCTTCGACGCGTCGCCAAAGAACGGCGCGACGTAGAACGACAACTTCAAATACTGGTCCGCCTCCTTCGCCGACAGATCGCGTTCGATCTGCTCGCGGTCAGAAGGCGCAAGCGCGGTGTACGACGCGCAGCTCGAGACCGCGCAGAGCACCAGCAGTGCAGAGAGCCGTCTCATCGTCAGAAGTCGAACCGCAGGATTCTGCTGGTGATGAGCGGCTGATTCGGCCGGCCCTCGTCGTCGCTGTTCGCGAAGCGGACGGCCTTCTCGCGCGTCTCCATCAGGAATCTCTCTCCGCCCGCTGACGCATACGCGTCGAGCGCCTGAATGATGTGGACCACGAGCCAGAGCAGCCCGCCGATTCCCCAATAGAAGCCGCCCTGGAAGACGATGAACCCGATCGTCGCGCCGACGACCAAGAGCACGATGTCGATGATCAGGAAGAGGATGAACCCGTTCCTGTCGTGCGCGATGAGATGCCCGAGTCCGAAGCCCGGGAAGAAGCCGAGCACCAGCGAGAGGATCTGCCGCACATCCGAGCTGACGCCGCCGCCCTGATCCAGCGGAGCAGGCGAGTCGCCGCGAAGCAGCCGCAGATCATCCGTCAGCCGCAGCTCCGAATGCAGCGATGGCAGGTAGCCGGACTCGAGCACGGCTCCCTCGGTGAGAGAGACTTTCCGTGAGCTCGCGGTGTCGCTGAGCGTCACACCTGACGGCTCGGGCGCAGCGGCGAGAGAGACGGTGAGGAGCAGGGCGGCAGTGAACAAGCGGGCACCTCCGAAGGAGAACGACGGAGTGGTCTACTCCACCGGGGCGCGCGCTCGAATGAAAAAAGGCGTCAGCGCGCGGCGCCGTGATCGCTGAGCAGCGAGAGCTGGCGCTGTCGATCGGTGCAGCCGCGATTGTGCGGGCACACAGGTCCGCGGCCATCCGGATCCGGCACGAGCAGGAAACGGCCATGACCCGAGACTTCCATCAGCTCAGGGAGACCGCAGAGGACACAGCGACGGCGACGGCCTTTGGTCGGTGGGAAGGGCACGGCGGCAAGTGTCACCGTGCTTTTCCGACGACGCGAATTTTCTGCTGCAGGTCTGTTGCTACTTGCTGCCGGTGCTCGGCGTTGAAGAGCCGCCGCTGCTCGAGCCGCCGCTCGAGCCGCCACTGGAGCCCGAGGAGGACGAAGAAGACGACGAGCTGCCCGACGCGCTCGACGAGGACTCCGTCTTCGCGGGCGTGGCCGGCTTGGCTGACTCGCCCGAGCCGCCGCCTTTCTTCGTCGAGCTGTACAGGTCCGAGTACCAACCTCCGCCTTTCAGCTGGAAGGAGGTCCGGCTGACGATCCTGGTGAGCTTTCCGGCGGTGCCGCAGCCGTCGCACTTCTCCGGCGCGGGATCGGTCACCTTCTGGATGACCTCGTTGAGCTTTCCGCACTTCTCACAGACGTATTCGTAGATCGGCATGGCACATCACGCTTGCTGCTTGTGGGATTCGGCGGAGAGGACCTTTTCGATCTCCGGACCGATTCCGAGTTTCTCAATCGCCCGCTTGAGGAGGTCGCCCGGTGCCGCGTGCTTGCGCGCTACTTCCTCCACCGCGTCAGAGAGCTCCTGCCCACCGGACGCAGACTCGCGGAAAAGCTTTCGGAGATCGGCTTCCAGCGACTCCTGGAAGCGCTTTTTGATCCCCAGATCCGCGAGGTACTTCTCGCGCCCGAGCAGATCCAGCCGCAGCGTCAGGTTCTTCGGCGAGAGCGCCTCGCGGCGGAAGCGCTCGCGGACCTCTTCGACTTCCTTCTTGAGCCCCGCGTCCTTGATGAGCGACTCCAGCTCGGCGGGGGTGATCCCCAGCGCCCACGAGACGCGGCCCAGCGCGCCGCGGTGCTCGGTGACGGCGGCGACGACCTGATCGCGCTCGCTCCTCTGAAGCGCGGTGACGAGCTGGTGCTGCTCGAGCACATCCAGCAGCTCCATCATCGAGAGCGGTCCGCCGCGCCGGCCTCCGTATGACTCCGCCATCGATCGCAGGAGCACCACGCGGTTGGGATGCTGCGCAATCAACGTCTCGAGCGTGGGCTTCGCGGTGGACCGCCGCAGATCCTCGAACTTCGCCTTCGCGCCGGTTAGCTGCGAGAAGCGGCCGCGCGGTTTGGGCAGGGTCCGCTGACGCTCCTGGAACGGGAGCAGCTGCTTCTCCTCTTCGACGACGTCCTCGTCAGCGAACGCGGGCAGCGGCGAGAGGCCGCGCTTTTTCGGCGCGATCTTCTCCGCCATCGTGGCCGCGGCGGCCTTCTTGTCGGGCTTGCCCGAAGTGGGGGCAGACCGGGCGCTCGCCACGGCGACTGCGACCGGCATCGGGATCTCGACCTCGATCACCTTCTGATCTCGGACTGACAAGAGCTCGCGGACGACCGCGTAGTAGCCCACCGTCTGACGCTGCCGAGCGAGCTCCGCGTCCGTGCCGCGCACGATGTCGACGAGCGCGAATGGCCCCAGCCCCTCTTCAACCGGATCCGAGTCCGTCAGCTCGCGGACGCGAAAGTCCTCTTCCTCCGAAAGCGTGGAGAGGGCATCTCGCACCTCTGCTGCGGAGGCAGGCGAGTGCGCGCGGCGGCAATAGTCCGACACGGCCACCGCCACGGGCGTGGGGACCGCGTCCGCCTTCCTCTTCCGCTGCCAGCTCGTCATCGAAAGCCTTTGAAAAACCTGGGTAAAATAGGGCTGCTGCCCTTATCTTCCGGCCGTCTTGCGGTCAATGAAGCTCGGGCGCGCGGCAACATAAGCAGCCGGGCCGAAACGCAAGTATTGAGATGTGGATGGCGCCGCAACAAAAGAAGGTCCACTGCAGAGAGCGGAAATCGTGACCCCAGCCCACCACGAGCACGCGCCGAACACCCCCGAGGAGCGCGACGCCGTCCTCGAACGCTACATGAGCCAGCACGGGCTGAAGAGCACCCGGCAGCGCTCGCTCATCATCGACACGTTCTTCGAGACCGGCGGACACCTCTCGGTGGAGGAGCTCTGGAGCAAGGTCCGCACGACGGACACGCGCGTGTCGGTGGCGACGGTGTACCGGACGATGAAGCTGCTCTCCGACTCGGGGCTCGTGCATTCGCGGAACTTCGGCGACGGCCAGACGCGCTACGAGGTCGCGGTGGGGCGGCACCACCATGATCACCTCATCTGCACCAACTGCGGCACGATCGTGGAGTTCGAGAACGATCGCATCGAAGCGATGCAGGACGCGGTGGCGCGCAAGCACGGCTTCAAGGTCACGAGCCACAAGATGGAGCTCTACGGCCTCTGCCAGAAGTGTCAGCGGCTGGTGGACTGAGATGTGGATCAACCCTGCCGCAGGCAGCTCCTCGGCGTCCCCCTGCGGCGGGGACTGAGAGCGCGCCATGCGTCGAGCGGCGTTCGGATTGCTCCTGCTCCTCGCCGCCTGCCGTCACGGCGATCAGGTCGCCGACGATCCGGACGCGAACAAGCTCCCACGCATCGAGCTGCCCGCGGTGGGCGCGCAGGACTACTCGCCGGACATGTTGAACGGCCGCGTGGTCCTCGTGCACTTCACGGCGACGTGGTGCTTCCCGTGTCTGGAGGAGCTGCCCACGATGGCCGCGCTGCAGAACAAGTACGGCAGCCGCGGCTTTCAGGTGATCGCGATCGGAATGGACCGCGAGGGACGGAAAGTCCTGGAGCCCTTCGCGTACCACTACGATCTGCCGTTCCCGGTGCTGGTGGCGGACGAGCAGTATCGGAACGGCCAATCTCGCTTCGGGGTCATCAAAGTCCTGCCCACCAACATCCTCTTCGCGCGGGATGGAAATGCGATCGCCGGGTGGAGCCTGTCGAAGCTCGACGAGGTGGAGAAGATGATCGAAGGCGCGCTTCGTTGAGAGGGTTCAAGCGCTCAAAGTTGTAGGGAAAAGAGCGTGCTACAGGCGTGCAGCAGTTTTCTTGCGGGCCCAGGTCGCGCTGGTACCTTGCCGCTCACAAGATGAGCGCGCGTCGGAAGTGGACCTGGGTGGCGATTGGCACGGCGGCAGTGCTCGCGGTCATCTCGGTCGCGGACGCGAGAGGGTTTCGCCGCTACCTCGCGCTCAAGGCCGACGTGCAGTCCCTCACCGAGCGCAACCACGCGCTGGAAGAGCAGAACGCCGCGATGCTGCGCGAGGTCGAAGCGCTCCGCGGAGATCAGAAGGCGCTGGAGCGAGCGGCGCGTGAAGAGTTGGGCTTCGTCAAACCCGGCGAGATCGTCCTCAATCTGGAGTAGCGGATGACCGGCATTCGGCTTCTTGCTCGAAGGATTCCGCGGCACATCCCCGTCGCGGCGGCGCTGTTCGCGTTTCTGCGCATCGCGGCGGGCGGCTTCCGGGGGCTCGCGTCGCTCGGCTGGACGGACGCGGCGGTCGTCGTCGCGCTGCTGATCGGCATCGGGATGTCCACGGTGCGGCGGCTCCGCAAGAACTCGGTGGGCGGGACGTTCACGCTCTACGAAGATCTCGAGTTCGGCGGCGGGCTCATCGCGGCGGCGTTCGTGGTGGTGGCGATCGGCGGGCCGCCGCTGTACCCGATCGTCTATCTGTTGATGGCGTTCCTGGTGAGCTTCCTGCAGCGAAGCGCGGGGATGACGCTGCTCGGGACCGCGGCGGTGTTCGACGGGCTCGTGACGTTGGGGCGGACGGACGGAAGCGTGGCGGCCTTTTCAGCGCACGTGACGTTCCTCGCGATGTTCGCGGCGCTGTACCACTTCGTGCTCTCCGCCCGGCTCGCCATCGCGAAGAAGGCGGAGAACGACGCGGTGAAGAACCGCATCAAAGAAGTCGAGGAGCGAGCGCGCACCTTCCGCCTGGTCTCGTCCGGAACGCAGGACTCGATCCCCGGGATGAAGGATCAGGAGAAGTGGCTCGTCGCGTCGGTGAAGGAGATCGAAGGCGCGGTGGGCGCGGCGCTGGAGATCGCGGAGATGTCGCTGCGCACGCACACCTGCGCGGCGTTCCTGCTCACGTCCGATGACCGGTCGCTCAAGCTCTACGACTGCCGGAGCGCGTCCGAGCGCGTGCAGCGCGACAAATTCCCGGCGGGCGAAGGGATCCTCGGCGGCGTGCTGAAGCGTGGCGCGCCGCTGCGGATGTCGGCGAAGGCGCTCAAGGGCGTGACCTATTACGAGGAGGGCGCGCCGGATGTGGGATCGCTGCTGGCGGTGCCGATCCTCGAGTCTTCCGGGCTGGTGCGTGGCGTGCTGATCGCGGACCGGCTCGCGGGCGAGTTCACGGAGCAGGACGAGAAGCTGCTCTTCACGATCGCCGGCGAGGTCTGGCGCGCGATCGAGGTCGAGCGCGTCATGGGCTACATCCGCAAGACCCGCGACGAGAAGGACCGGTTCTTCAAAGCGATCGAAGAGCTCAACCGCGCCAACAGCCCCGAGCAGGTGTTCCTCGCGGTGCTGGAGTCCGTCAGGCAGCTCGCCGCGGTGGACTTCTGCGCGGTGACGCTGGTGAAGGAGCAGGACGGGAAGCGCGTGCACAGGGTCGCTCGGATGAGCGGCGTGACCGCGCCGGGCAGGGCGTTGGAGGGGAAGGTCTTCGCGGACAACCAGGGACTCGTCGCCAATGTCGTGCGCTACGGCGCGCCGCTGCCGGGACGGGACGTGCGCGACATGGACCGGCAGATCATCTTCGACAACGACACCGTCGTGCGCGGGCTCGCGGGGCTGAAGATCTTCCCGCTGGTCGCGGGCGATCGGATCCTGGGGACGCTGGTCGCGGGATCGCGCAAGAAGGGCGTGCTGGATCACGAAGTGCTGCGGATGATCGAGGTCATCGCGATCCAGGCGGCGCAGGCGGTGCTCCGCGCTCAGCTGTACGAGCAGATGGAGAAGATGGCGACGACGGACGGGCTCACCGGCCTGCTCAACCACCGCACCTTCCAGCAGCGGGCGGACGAGAACACCGCACAGGCCAAGCGCTACGGGCGCAAGATGTCGATCATCCTCACCGACATCGATCACTTCAAATCGGTCAACGACACCTACGGCCACCCGACGGGAGACCTGGTGCTCAAGGGCGTCGCGCAGATCGTGAAGGACAAGGCGCGGGACACGGACATCGTCGCGCGCTACGGCGGCGAGGAGTTCGCGATCATCATGCCGGAGACCGACGCGCGCGGAGCCCAGATCATCGCCGAGCGCATCCGTGAAGCCGTCATGGCGGAGATCTTCCAGACCGAGGTCGGGCCGCTGAAGGTGACGCTGTCGCTGGGCATCGCCACGTACCCGGACAGCGGGCAGGACAAGCAGACGCTCATCGATCTCGCGGACCAGTGCCTGTACCACGCGAAGAGACATGGCCGGAATCAGTCGGTCACGGTCGCGCAGATGCAGGGTGGAAAGCGGCTGGCGGAGGCGGGGTAGTCGGACTCGGCTGTTTGCAGATCTGTGCGCCGGTGGCGGGCCGGTTGGCATAGAACGCCGGCGGCTTGATTGGCATCCGTACCCAGCTTGCGCTGCTCGTCGGGATCTTCGTGTCCCTGTCGCTGTTCGGCCTCGCGTTCTTCGCGGCTCAGGAAGACCGGCGCGAGAAGATCCGGGATGCCGTCAGCGCGGCGGATCAAATTCTGGATGCGTTGGCGCTCGTCATCCGGATGCAGACGGCGACGGACGATCTCGCTTCGCTGGAACGCCAGTTCAAGCAGATGAACGAGGACCCCCGCGGGCCCGACTTCGTGGAGCTCGTGGTCGTGGACTCGAACGGCGCGGTGGTCGCTTCGGATCTCAAGGCGCCGAATTCAGACTTTTCGGATCCGGAGTTCCTGAGCCGCGCTTCGTCCGCTGAGCGCAACCTGATGGAGCGGCACGAGGACCGGATCTACCTGTCGCGCCCCACGGTTCACCTCGGGAGTCGCGCGACGGTGGTGGGGTGCGTGTCGCTGGCGCGGACAGAGGAGGCGGTCGTTCACTCGCGATCGCGGCTTCTGGGCGGCGCGGTGGCGTTGGCGGCGATCCTCGTGCTCGGGCTGTTCGTCGGGCTGTCGCGGATGATCGTGCAGCCCGTTCGCAATCTTCAAAAGAAGGCGGCCGTGCTCGGTGAGGGGAAGCTTCACGAACGCATCGAGCCTCACGGCGGACGGGAGCTTCGTGAGCTCGCCGAGACCCTGAACATGATGGCGGGGGCGATTCAGCACAGCACCGAAGAGCTCGAACGCCGCGTGGAAGAGCGCACCCGCGAGCTCCGCGAGGCGAACGCTCAGCTCGAACGGATCTCCGTGACGGATGGTCTCACCGGTCTGTTCAACCACAAGCGGTTTCAGGAGGAGCTCGCTTCGGAGGTCCTGCGCGCTCAACGCAACGGACGGCCGCTGTCGGTGCTGATGATCGACGTCGATCACTTCAAGCGCTTCAACGACCGGTTCGGACATCCCGCGGGCGACAAGCTGCTGCGCGAGCTCGCCGCGACGTTGCAGAAGGAGCTGCGCGCGACGGACATCCTCGCTCGGTACGGCGGCGAGGAGTTCGCGGTGATCCTGCCGGAGACCCCGGCGGAGATGGCCGCTCAGGCGGCGGAACGTCTGCGCAACGCGGTGGACCAGAAGCTGAACGCCGGCGATCCGGAGCATCACGTCAGCATCAGCGTCGGCGTCGCTACCCGACGCGACAAGGAGGACGCGCCGCAGCTCATCGTGGACGCCGACAAGGCGCTGTACCGCGCGAAGAACAGCGGCCGGAATCGGGTGGTGATTGCGGCGTGAACCCTCCGGGAGATTCACCGAAGGCGCCGGGCGATGTCCTGGGCCTCGGGCAGCGCGCGATGACCACGCCGGTGGTGACCGTCGCGAATAAGCCGCACGAGGGCGACGAGCGATGCGCGCGCGAGCTGGCGTCCCGCTACGGCCTCGAGTTCGTCCCGCGCCGCTGGAAGCAGCCGATGGAGGATCTGCTCGAGGCGCATCCCACCGTCTTCGTGCTCGCGGAGAACGGCCTCACGCTTTGGTCGAAGGAGGGGACGCTCCGCTGGTCCACCGGGATGGCGCATCTTCGGATCCTGCGGTTCGAGGAGGGCGAGCGCACCGACACCTTCCTGAAGCACGGGGAGCTCAGAGAGGGCCAGAGCGTGCTGGACTGCACGCTCGGGCTCGCGCAGGACGCGTTGATGGCGGAGCGGGCCGTGGGGCCTGAAGGCAGAGTCGTGGGTCTGGAGAAGAGCCTTCCGCTCTACGTGCTCACGGCAGAGGGACTGCGCGCGCACGGCTCGCGCATCGAGTGCATCCACCGCGACGCGCACGCGTACCTGCGCGAGCAGCCGGACCGCTCGTTCGATGTCGTCGTCTTCGATCCCAT
>JBJMQN010000252.1:0-2954 GCA_045802665.1 Myxococcaceae bacterium
ATCCTCGAGGTCGTCGCGGGAGCCGACGCCCTCTCCGGCTGACCGAAAGCATGAACCCGGGGCCGGAAGCGGCCAACCGCGACCCAAAACGCACGTCCTATACTCCAGCGATGCGTTCGGCCCGCGACCGTGAAGGCACGTCCGCTTGAGCACCACGACCGATCCGGTCACCGCGCAAAGCGAGGTCGCCAAGCCCGCAGGTCAGCAGGTAGCGAGTCGCAGCGCCTTCGGGCTTTTCTGGTCGCGCTTCCGCGAGGACAAGGTGGCGCTGTTCGGAGCGATCGTGTCGGAGCAACGCGCGACCCTCCGCTGCGGCGTTGAGCTGGTGAAGCTGGAGGGTTCGTCGCTCGTGGATTCTCGCGGAGCGCGCCACGGGTCGTTCGACTTGATCGTGATCAGCGACGGAGCCCGGTCGAAGCTGCGCGATCAGCTCGGCGTCAGGACGAGGGCGAAGGGCTATCCGTACGGCGCGCTGTGGTTCGTGGCCGACGATCCGGAGCGCAGATTTCGCGACGAGCTCTTTCAGATCGTGAAGGGCACGAAACGGCTCTTCGGGCTGCTGCCGACGGGGCTCGGGCCGGGAGAGAGCGCGACGCACAAAGTGTCCATCTTCTGGAGCCTTCGCGCGGACGAGTTGGAGGGTTGGCGCAGCGCGGGACTTTCGCCGTGGAAGGACGAGATTCTGTCGTGGGCGCCGCAGGCGGAGGGCGCGCTCGCGCAGATCTCGAAGCCGGAGCAGGTGCTCTTCTCCACGTACCAGGACGTCGTGATGGAGCAGTGGCACAAGGCGAACGTGGTGGTGCTCGGCGATGCGGCGCACGCGATGAGCCCGCAGCTGGGACAGGGCTGCAACCTCGCCTTGATGGATGCGCAGGCGCTGGCCGACGCCGTCGAGCGCTCGGTGGATGTGCCTTCCGCGCTGGCGCTCTACTCGGAGAGCAGGCGGGAGCACCTCGCGTGGTACCAGTTCGCGACGCGCTGGCTCACGCCGCTGTTTCAGTCGGATTGGCCCATGGTGGGGGCGTTGCGCGACGCGCTGATGGGCTGGTCCTGCCGGGTGCCGTTCATTGGGCAGCAGATGGTGGAGTCGATGTGTGAGGTCTCGATGGGGCCGCTGTTGCCTTCCCTTCCGCTGCCCACGCTCCACGACGACGCTTCAGGGAATGGCGCGGCGCGGTGAACGTTCCCATCCGCGAACTACTCAACCGACCGTCCCGGGGTAGTTGGATGTAATTGGTGGCCGAGCACTTCTCGCCTGCCAACCCCAGATCTACCTTTGTCGTCCCGATGGCCCACGACAACGAGCTCAGGTTTCCGCAGAACTTCACCTTCGGCGTCGCGACGGCGGCGTATCAGGTCGAAGGTCACATCGAGAACGATTGGTCCGACTGGGAGCGACAGGGGAAGTGCAAGAACCCCCAGCACCGCTGCGGCCGGGGCGTGGACCACTGGAACCGCTTCGACGAGGACGTGAAGCTCGCCGGTGACGTGGGCTGCACCGCGTTCCGGATGTCGCTCGAGTGGGCGCGCATCGAGCCCGTTCGCGGCAGGTTCGACGAGAACGCGATCGCGGAATATCGCTCGAAGCTGCAGCGGATGAAGGCCGCGGGGATCCGGCCCGTCGTCACGCTCCATCACTTCACGCACCCGTCGTGGTTCGCGAAGGAGACGCCGTGGCACCAGCCCGAGTCGGTGGCTGCGTTCCGGCGCTACGCGAAGGTCTGCGCGGAGATCGTGAAGGGTCTCGACGCGATGATCGTAACTTTCAACGAGCCGATGGTGCTCTTGCTCGGCGGGTACATCTCCGGCTTCATCCCGCCCGGCATCGCGGACGGCGGCAAGGCGATGCTCGCGCTGGGGAACATTGGCCGGAGCCACGTCGCGGCTCGCGAGGAGATTCTTTCTCACTGCGGGAAGACGGAGATCGGGATCAGCCAGAACGTGCTGGTCTTCGCGCCTGACCGCGCGTGGCATCCGCTGGATCGCGCGATCACCCGGATGGCCGCGGACAACTACAACCACGCCTTCATCCGCGCCCTGACCGAGGGCGACCTCCGCGTGTTCATGCCGGGGCTCGCGACCACGAAGCAGAAGATCGACGGCGCGAAGGACTCGCTCGATTTCGTGGGGATCAACTACTACACGCGCGCGCACCTCCGGTTCATTCCGAAGCCGCCGTTCGTGCAGTTCAATTATCGCGACGTGCACGGCCGCGGGCTCACGCACATCGGCTGGGAGGATTATCCGGAAGGGTTCCTCCAGATGATGCTCGAGGTGAACAAGCACCACGGGCTGCCGATGTGGATCACCGAGAACGGGATCGACGATCGCGACGGAAATCGCCGGCCGTCGTACCTGCACAGCCACTGGAAACAGGTGCTGACCGCGATGAAGCAGGGCGTGGATCTGCGCGGGTATCTGTACTGGTCGCTGATGGATAACTTCGAGTGGCTCGACGGCTGGGGCCCGCGCTTCGGCCTGTACCACGTGGACTTCGAGACGCTGGAGCGGAAGAAGACCCCGGCGTGCGACTACTTCAAAGAGGTCGCGACGACGAAGGTGCTGAGCGAGCCGGGGGTGAAGTTCGAGCCTCCGCTCATGAAGGCTTCGTAGGTCGCGCCTTCGACTTCGCCCAGTCTGAACGGTAGTGTCCGCCGCCATGTTTACGCTGGCGACGGTGCTGCTGGATCCTCCTACGACGTTGTTCGCGGGCGCGTTGGTGGCGCTCGTGTCCATGAAGCTCATCGCGCGGGATCCCGTTCGCGAGATCGGTCGCACCGCGATGTGGGCCGCTCTCTGGTCCGTCCTCTACGGCGGCGCGGTCAGCTACATGTTCTTCAAGTTTCCGGACTGGATGCTGACGTACCTGAAGGACGCCTCCACGGTGCCGCTGGTGCCGGTGTTCATCGTCTTCGTGATCGCCTTGGTCGTCTGCGGCTTCGCGGGGGCGCTCG
>JBJMQN010000253.1:0-10748 GCA_045802665.1 Myxococcaceae bacterium
ATGGCACCGGCGGCTCGGGCAAGAAGGGCAAGGGCATGAAGGACGCCGGCACCGGTGGCAGCAGCGACTACGGCACCGGCGGTTCGAGCAACAAGGGCAAGGGCATGAAGGACGGGGGCACCGGCTACGACACCGGCTCGACCGATGACTTCGGCACCGACATGAACAACAACAGCGGCGGCAGCAACCCGTAGCTCAGCCGGACGAATCGTTTCGCGCGAGACCTCTGCTCCTCCTGGGGGCGGAGGTCTCGCCGTTTTTCGTCGAGCGCGTGACACCAGAGCGGATCCAACGGTCGGCTGCTCTGCCGGCGCTCGATTGGCGGAGACGGCCACTTCCATCGCCACAGCGCAGCGCGTCGCTACCTTGCTTGCCGAACCCGAAGCACGGAGGGGAAAGCATGAATCCATTCTTCAAGAAGACGCTGATCGCCGGACTGGTCTCCGCGGCCGCGCTGACCGTCGGCTGCACGCGGACGTACGAACATCACACCGCGGCGCAGGCGAACTACCCCGCGACGAACACCAACGCGACCGCGAACGCGAACACGGACGTCGTGCCGGACGGGACGCAGCCGCCGAACGCGGAGCTGCCGATTCAGACCGGGCCGCAGTTTGGCGCCGCGGGACAGACCAACGACATCAACGCTGATCAGGACATGACGTCTGAGAACGCGGATGAGCTGGGCTACGGCGGCTCCGGCAAGGCCGGGATGGACGGCGGGATGATGATGCACAAGGGCGCCATGGACGGCGGGATGATGGAGCACGGCGCCATGATGGACCACGACATGATGATGGATGGCGGGACCATGATGGACATGGACGCGGGCACGAAGATGAAGGCCGGCGGGAAGATGAAGAAGAAGTAGGCGGCGGCTCGGCGAGGGTTGAGCGTCGAGCGATCAGTCCGCTCCCGCCCGCATCGACGAGCCGCCGAGACGAACGTCTCAGGTCGCTCAGCCAATCAACGAGCGTTCTTCACGCCGCCTGCGGCGCCTTCTGTTCCACTGGGACGGGAGGCGCCGCGTAGTCTTTGGAGGCTCTGCGCTCGAGGAAGCTCTCCACAGTCTGCCAGAGCAGGAGCGCGACGACCGCCGCGAGCATGAGTCCGCTCTCGCGCCGATAGTGCAGGCCCAGGTCTCCGGTCAGCGTCGCGTAGTAGCAGCCGGCGCACATCGCGAGCAGCACGAGCCACGGCACGCCGCCATCTCGCTCACGGCCGAGCACCGCGAGCAGAAACAGGCACTGCAGGTAGTAGTTCGCCGGGTTGAAGACGATGCCCACCAGCGCGGCGCCGAACGCGGCGGCCTCATCCAATGGCGAACGACGGACGGCGATCAGCACCCAGAGCGTCAGCGCGACGCCGATGAGCTTCAGCGCCGTGCGCTCCACGACGAGCTGACTGAGCGCGATGTTGTTCACGTGTCCGCTGCCGTTGAGGAGCAGGACTTTGTGGAGCCACTCGGCCCAGGCGGACGCGCCGAACATGAGCAACGACGCGCCGACCAGCACCACCGTCGCGCCCAGCGCTCCGAGCGCGATCCGCAAGAACGGCCGCTGATCCTTCAAGAACGCGGCGAACGAAAACGCGCGACGCTGCCGCCACAGCCTGATGACGAACTCCCACGCGACCGGCGCGGTGAGCGTGATGAAGGTGAGCGCGGGGAACGCCCGGATGAGCGCGGCCCACGCGAGGAACACGCCTGCGAGCACGAACCTCTCCCGCCGAATCATCGCGAGCCCAAGACACCAGAGGGCGAGCCAGTCGTGCCGCAGCGTCGCGCCGAACCAGTTGGTGCCGAAGAGGTAGAAGTCCATCGCGCCGAAGACGGTCATCGCGACGAACGCGGTCCTGGGTCCATAGGCCCACCACAGCGCGCCGAACGCCGCGAGCATCAGCGCGGCATCCACCAGCACTCCGAGCCAGAGCGTGAAGTCTGACGCGGGCGCGTGGCTGAAGAGGAGCGCGGCGCCGACGAACCAGACGGGCGTCGCGTTTCCGCCGTGGTCCTCCATGCTCCCGAGGAAGCCGGAGTCGCTCATCGCCGTGCGGAAGTAGCGCATGTCTTTGGTGAAGGCGCTCCAGCGTTCAGGCGTGAAGCGCGCCCTTATCTCGGCGACGTAGGGTTGCGCGTCGCTGACCTTCTGGAGCTCGTGCGTGCGCAGGTTGCGCATCGTGCTGCCGGCGACGGCGGAGGGGCCGCGGTCTTCGGCGACGGCTGCGGCGCTCGCGGCGTAGACCCCGTCGAAGCGCAGCTCGCGGAAGTACTTCGCGATCGGGAAGTACGTCCGCATGTCGTAGTGATGCAGGAACGTCGGCGCGTTGCGGCCCGCGTCGTGGAACTGCGGCCGCACGAAGTTCAGAAAGCAGAGCACGCCGACGACGCCCGAAATCCCGAGCACCGGAATCACGATGACCGGCGCGGACGGCCATCGCCTCCGAAAAGTCATCTGCCGGATCACCGCGAACATCGCCAGCACGGCGGCCGTGGCGCGGATCCACGCGAGCCGCTCCTGAGGAAGCTGCGGCGCGTTCACCGTCTGCCACAGCGCGTGAGCAGCGGCAGCGGCGAGCAGCCCGAGCCCCACTCCAAGCTTCCACTTCGGTGACCGTTCGGTGGTGAGGACGAGCGCGAGCGCCGCCGCGAGCAGCAGCTCCACCCACGCCGTGTCCAGCGCATGCCGCGGCATCCAGAACGGACGCAGCAGCACCGAGCCCTTCGCGCCGGCCTCTTCGAAGAGCTCCACTTCGCTCACGCTGAAGCGGCCGTCGCCGCCCTCCGCGCGGAGCCGCAGGTAGCGCCCGTGCCAATCGGCCGCTCCCGAACGCGTGCGCAACCCCGACAAGGGCACAGGCCCTGCGGAGAAGACGGGCGTCCAGCTCTTCGAGTCGCTGGAGCCTTCGAGGATGTACGTGTCGTTGTTGTCCGCCTGAATCGCGAACGAACGGACCGACTTCTCCGAGCCGAAGTCCCACTGCACCGAGCTGCCTTCCGTCAGCCGCGTCGCGCCGCCCGCCGTCCAGTCGTCGCCTTCGAACGCCGCCACGCCATCGCTCATCGAAGCCGGAGCGTTGCCGGGTGCATCCTTCAGCAGATTGCCGGAGGAGGCGCCGAGGACGAGTGCGAGAGCGAGCGGTACCGCGATCATGAACAGCGCGAGAGTGGCCCAGCGCCGCGAAGGCTCAAAGCGGATCCGTGCTTCGGAACAGCAGATGGCGCTTCAGATTCGTCGGCTCGAACGCGCCGGGCGGCGGTGAGTCGCTGGTGACTTCGTAGACCTCGAAGGCGGTGAGCTGCTTCTCCGGAGGCCAGCCGCGCAGCTCGGGCGTGCGGGCCAGGTAGTCGCGAAGCCCGCGCCAGAGGTTGCGCGAGCCGCGCACGCGGTCGTGGTACTCGCACCACTGAACGTCGAAGAGAAACGGGCCGTGCAGCGGCGCCTCGAAATCCGGCGGAGCGTTCGTGAGCGGATCGATGTGCGTTCCGTCCGCGAGCCGGGCGTCGACCACGAGCCGGACGTCGGTTGTCGGAGCATCCGGCGCGAACATGCTCCAGCCCTGCGGGATGCGCAGATACTCGATCGTGTCGCTCATCCACTGCGGCCGCCGCGACGGCCGGAGAATCGGAAGCACCGCGCGATTTTCCAGAAGAAGCTGGCTCGCCACGGCGAACGCGATCAGCACCGCCGCGCCCTGGCTCAGGAGGAACGCCGCTTCGCGGAGCCGCTCGGCGAAAGGACTGGGACGTGAGGCATCGCTCTCCAATCGCCGGTCGAGCGCGAACGCCGAGACGATCCTTGCGCGAGTCTTCTGGGACGCGCCCATCAGCCGGGCCAGTGTCGCGCCCCAGAGAGCGCCGAGCGGAAGCGCTCGGACGATGGCGAGGTGCGCCGCCTTGCCCGACTCACTGCCCGTGCGGAGCTGCCCTGACGGTTCGTGCTCGAACTGCAGCAGCGCGAAGCCGTCGAGCCTCGCGACGAGGCGCATGAGCTGAAGTTGAAACGCGTCTGACTCGTCGAAGAGGACGGTGCGTGAGCGGCGCTCGCGGCGGAGCTTCCGTTCGAGAAAGTCCCAGTGCTCGGTCTGAATCAGGAGCAGCGAGAACGCCATCATCACGTAGCTGAACGCGCCCAGCGAGATGAAGAGCGAGATGCCGCCATGCAGGGCGAAGATGAAGAGCAGCGCGACTGCCCGGCACCACTTGCGCGCGACCGGCAGGAGGATCAGCACCGGCAGCGACCACTCCATGACGAGCGTTCCGAAACAGAGCATCGGGCTCAGCCACGACGGCTCGTGCATCCGCAGAAAGCCCGCGAGGGTCGTCGCTCTCCGGCTCTGCCAGAGGACGTAGTGGACCGCGCTCCCGTCGTGCCAGGTGATGCCGTTCTTGTGAATTGCGTTGAAGAAGTAGATCAGCGCGAAGTTCACGCAGACGAAGAGGAACGCGAGGTTCCTGATTTCTCGCTGGCGTCCTTCCATCCAGCCGCGCCCGTTGAGCGCTGCGGCGGTGTGCTCGCGCTTGATGCGGAAGGAGCGGATGAGCGCGTCCACGCTCCAGCGTTCACCCAGCGGCAGGAACGCGGTCCATAAGGCGACGAGGTGCATCACCACGTGCCCGCCGTTCTGCATGAACAGCGCGCGGTTCTGCACCGAGAGTACGCAGAAGACCGTGAGCCATTTCAGAAGCCACGTCTGATAGCCCACCGTGTAGAGCACGTAGACCACCGCGACGACGGCGAGCGCGCAGCCCACCTCGAACTGCGTAGAGAATCCAAACAGCGGCGACCAGATGCGCGAGGCCACCGGCGCGAAGAGCGCGTAGTGGTTCGGGAACACGCCATCGTTCGTGTAGAACGCCGCGAAGCCGCCGTCGGAGAGCCGATCGTAGAGGTTGCCGAGCAGCAGCAACCCGAACGCGATCCGGAACAGCCCGAGTGAGCGCGTGTCCACGGCGAGGTAGCGATCCGCGAGTTGGCGGAGCACGGAGGATGAAGATCCCGGCGCGCCGGCGGACGCTGCGGATGCGCTCGGCGCGGTGTCCTTGGTACCCGACCCGGCGAGTTCAGAGGACGGGGACGATCCCGCTGCCGCCGCGGCGTCCGATCCCGCGAGCTCAGACGACGCTCCGGCTGGTACCCCGTCCCCCGGCTTCATCGCGCCTGCGGTCTCTGCAACGTGGCGGCGGGCGCGAACACGCTCTGACCCTCCGCATCCGCGCGCTTCATCGGCAGCCCGTACAGCGCTTCGAGCTGCGCGACGTTGAGCACATCCGATGCGCGCCCATCCGCTAGCACTCGCCCCGCTTTGAGCAGCAGCACTTCATCCGCGTAGCCGGCCGCGAGGTTCACGTCGTGAAGCACCGCGACCACCGCGACGCCGCTCGCGGCGACCACGCGCAACTTCTCCAGCAGCGCCACCTGATGCTTGAGATCCAGAAACGCGGTGGGCTCATCGAGCAGCAGCAGCTTCGGTCTCTGCAGCAGCGCGCGCGCGAGGAGCACCAGCCGCTGCTCGCCGCCAGACAGCGTCTTCATCGCTCGCGGCCCGAGCTCGGAGAGGCCCAGCTCCGCGAGCACTCGTTTCGCATCCTCCATGTCTTGCTGAGACGGCAGCCCGAGCAACCCGAGGTGCGGCGTTCGCCCCATCAACGCGACCTGCTCGACCGTGAAGCCCGCGGTCGCCTCGAAGTGCTGAGGCACCCAGCTGACGTGCTGGGCAATCTCCCGCCGGCTGCGCGACGTCAGCGGAGCGCCAGAGAGCTGAACCGTCCCCGCCTCCGCCGCGTGCAGCCCGAGCATCACGCGAAGCAGCGTGCTCTTCCCCGCGCCATTGGGCCCGAGCACGACCAGCACTTTGCCGGGCTCCGCCTTCAGCGAGACGTCGTCCAGCACCCGCCGCGAGCCGTGCGAGGCAGAGACGTGGGTCACCACCAGCAGCGCGGTCACTGCGCCTGTGCCTGCGCCTTCTTCGCCGCGTCGCGGAGCTTCTTCTGGAGGTTCTTCATCTGCAGGACGACCTCGTCGAAATCATCCTCTGACTTCGCCGCGAGGTAGTCGTCGCGCAGGTTCGAGTACTGGAAGCAGACGCTCTTCATCGCGGACAGCTCGCACGAGTTCCGGTGCGTGGCGGTCTCGTAAACCGCCTGCGTCGCGACCCACTCCTTCTTCGCCGCCTTCACCTTCGCGGGCGAGGCCCTCTTGCCGTCCGACTTCTTCGGCGCGACGACGGCGGTCTTCTTCTCCTCCACCTTCGGCTCGACGGCGGCGACCTTCTTCTCGTCCGGCTTCTTGTCGTCGAGCAGATCATCCAGCGGATCGCCCTCGGCCTTCGCCTTCTGATCGTCGGTCGCAGGCTGCTGGACCGGAGTCTTCTCCTCGAGCGGCTTCGGATCCCCGACCTTCTCCTCGGCGACCTGCGGCTGAGCAACCTTCTCGTCGACGACCTTCGGCTCGGCGACCTTCTGTTCCACCACCTTCGGCGCGTCGAGCTTGTTCAGCGGCTTCGCCTCGAGCTCGTGTGGCTCGGCGGAGATCTCTCCCTTGCTCAGGAACGGAAGCTGGCCGCCCGCGAGCTGGTAGACGAACCCCGCTGCGGCGACGACCACGAGCACGATGACCAGCGACATCACCACCATCGGCCATCTGCGGCGCGGCGGCGGCGTGGTCGTCGGCGCGGTGATCACGTTGCTCGGCGAGGACACCGGCTCCAGCATCGGAATCGCGGCGCCCGTCTCGCGGCGGCCCACCGGCATCGACTTTCGAGGCGCGGTGACGTCCTTCGCAATCGAGGGGGGAGGGGCGGCGTCTTCGATCAACGTCCCGACTACGATTCGCGGCGCGGTGTCCTCATGCGGCTCCGGCTTCATCGCCGCGCGCGGATTGGTGTCGTCGGGCAGCGGCGCGCGTTCACCCGGCGTGTCGTTGTCGGACTTGCCCTGCAGGAGCTCCGAGACTTCGATCGTTGCCGGGAGTCCCGGATGCGTTCGTCCGTGCCCGTCGCCCGGCGGCAGAACGACGGCCGGATTCGTACGCCCTTCGAGGATCCGCTTCGCCGTGGGTCCGTCGATGGCGGCGAGCGGCAGCGGCGTCACCTTCGGCACATTGTCGAAGATCGAGTCGGGCGCTTCCCAGTCGCCGTGCGTGTCGTGCTCGTCAGACGAGGGCGTGACCGGAACCGCGGGCCGCGTGGCCTCTTCCAGCGGAATGCCCGGGACGGTCTGGCCCTCGGTGGGCACGTCCTCGGACTCTCTCGAGCGCGGCGTCGGCGCGAAGGACAGCGGCACGTGCTCGATGGGACCGGTGGGGAGGTCCACCCTCTGTGCTGCGGCGGCAGGCTCCGAGAGGCCCATCGCCGCGGCGACGGAAGGCGCCACGTCTTTCAGGTGCACCACCGCGGTGTCGACGTCGGCCGGCTTCTCCACCGGCGCGTCGCCGAGACGAATCGTCTTCGCCTCTTTGAGCTGCGCGAGGAGCTTTCGTTCAGCGCCGTAGTCGTTGCTGAACGCGTCGCGCATGTAGCGGCTGACGCTCTCGGGGCCGGCGGAAGGATCGATCTCCAGAAGACACGCGAGCAGCTTCCCGCGCATCTCCTCCGCCGTCTGAAACCGCTTCGCCGGATCAACCTCCAGCGCGCGCATCACCACGTCGACGACGCCCTGCGGACAGAGCGGATCCACTTCCTGCAGCGACGGGATCTGCGGATTGGCCACCCGCGCCATCAACTCGCCGGGCGGAATGCCGTCGAACGGGTTCTTGCCGGAGATGAGCTCGTAGAGGCACAGGCCCACGGAGTAGAGGTCCGCGCGCTTGTCGACCTTCTGGTGCCGCGCCTGCTCGGGCGACATGTAGAGGAACTTGCCGAGGATGATCGACGGGTTCGTCTTCGCGGAGCTCAGCGCAGACTTCGCGAGCCCGAAGTCGATCACCTTCACCTCGCCCTCGTAGCTGATCAGGATGTTCTGCGGCGAGATGTCGCGGTGGACGAGCCCGAGCTCCTTGTCGTTCTCATCTCGCTTCCGGTGCGCGTACGCGAGCGCATCCAGCACGCGGCTCATCACGTACAGCACGAAGGTGAGCGGCAGCGGAATGGAGCGATCGCGCTGACGGGCGGCGACCTTGCGGAGATCTTTTCCGTCGACGTGCTCGAGCGCGATGTACGGCTCGCCGTCGTGCAGCCCCATGTCGAAGACCTGCGCGATGGAGCCGTGCGACAGCTTCACCAGGATCTTCGCTTCGCCCACGAAGCGTTCGACGAAGACTGGATCCTCCGACAGGTGCGACAGGATCTTCTTGATGACGCAGAACTTCTCGAAGCCGCTCGACCCTTCGTAGCGGGCGAGGAAGATCTCCCCCATCCCGCCGGTGGCGAGCCCGGACAAGAGGGTGTAACGCCCAAATTGAATCGGGCGGAACGGCCGCAGGCGGGCGCTGTTTTGCGGAGCTCCGGTCATCGGGAAAAACCGAGCGGATTCAAGCCCAACTGGCTCAAAACCGCACCCGTCATCCGGACGATTACCGAGGTGGGGTCAGCGGATACCCGGACTCGTCAGAGCGGCCATGTCCTCTTCGAGCACCTCGAAGACGGGGAGTTTGAGCGCACCACCCTTGAGTGCTCGCTCGCCGAGCGGCGTGACGTCGAACCGCGCGCCGATCAGGGCCAGCGTCTTGCCGGTGACGAGGATCTGCCCCGCATCCGCCGAGCCGCACAGTGACGCCGCGGCAGTGACCGCATCTCCCACCGCGGTGAACTCGAGCCGCGTCTCGATGCCGACGAGCCCCGCCGCGACCTTCCCGGTCGACAGGCCAATCCGCAGGCGCAGTCTGTCGATCTCCGGCCGCTTCGCCATCTGGCGATCCCAATCCACCTTCAGCGCGAGCGCGGAGCGGACCGCTCGAAGCGCCTCGTCCGGTTTGCCGTAGGGCGCGCCGAACACCGCCATCATCCCTTCGCCCATCGAGCCGCTGACGCTGCCCTCGAAGCTGAACACGATGCCGGTGAAGCGCTGGTAGAAGTCGTTGAGCAGCTCGCCCACCTGATCAGGCCGGTTGCCCTGCTGCCACTTGCTGAACGAGGCGATCTCGCAGCAGAGAATGGTGCACGGCTTCTCTTCGAGATGCGTGAACCGGAGCGCGCCGCCCTTTTGAAACTCCGCGAGCCGCTTTTCGACGACGTCGTGCGGATGGAAGCGCTCCAGCGTGCGGCGGAACCGATCCAGCTGCGGCTGCTTGTCGGTGACCTGGAACTTCTCGAGCGCGGTGGCGATCAGGTAGCTGAGCGCCGTGGTCAGATCGAGGATCTGCTCCAGGTGCGTCGGGTTCTGGCCCTTCAGGTTCAGGTACAGCACGCCCTTGAACGGCGCCTCTTTGCCGAGCGGAACGCACACCACCTGATCCGCGCCGTACATCACGACCGATTCGCGCTCGCGGAAGCGGGCGTCGTCGCGAACATCGGAGACGACGAGCGCGGTGCCCTTGCTGAGCGCCTCCGCGACGATGGCGTCCGAGACCGGCACCTCGCCCTTCGCGAGCTGCCCGCCGTGCCGCACGGTTGCGGGGACCAGCGTGCCGGAGCTGTGGCGAACCAGAACGACCGCCGTGCTCGCCTTGATGCGCTCCAGGAACCGGTCGATCGCGTTCTCGAGGAACGCCTGCAGCGACTTGCTCGTCGCGAGGAGCTCCGCCGTCTTGTAGAGCAGAAACAGGTTGCCCATCTGCATGGGCGGCGGCGTCTTGTCGTCGCGCTCTTCGTCGGCGAAGGGGTTGGAGAGCTCGAAGGGCGTGACGTTGTCCAACGCCTTCAGGACGACGCTGTCGGTGACGTTTCGGGAGAGCAGCACGGAGTTGCCGATGTTCGTGCCCTGCCCGAAGAAGCGGACTCCACCCGCGCCGACGTCCACCATCTCTGTGGCGGCGTTCTCCACCTGCGCCGGTTGACGGATCGCGAGCGAATTTTCGCCCACGCTGACGATGTCGCCGGGTTTGACGACAACCTGCCCGGTCAGCGGCTGGCCATTGAGCTTGCTGCCATTTCGGCTGCCGAGATCTTCGACCTGAAGGTCATCGCCCTTCGCGTGAAAGCGCGCGTGGCGGCGGCTGACCAGATCGCCGGAGAGGACGATGTCGTTCTCCTCGGCACGGCCCAGCGTGGTGACCCCGTCGGGAAGGTCGTACGGGGTGTCGAAGTAACCGGGGCCGTTGATGATGATCTGCCACATGCGGGGCGGCGACGAGCCTAGATCAAAAGAGTCGCAAAAGGTCTGCGAGCGAATCCACCCGTCGCGACGGCGCGGCAGCGGTGAACCCGTACGAGATGAACTGCGCACCGGCTGAAGTGGCAGCGCCCTCGTCGAAGCGCGAGTCGCCGACGACGACGGAACGGTCCGCGCTCACGCCAAGTTTCCGGCAAGCAAGGAGAACGAGGTCTGGAGCGGGCTTGCTGTGCACCACTTCATCCGCGCAGGCGAGCGCATCGAGAAGGTCCAGCAGCTTCGGCGGCCCGAGCAACGCGCGAGCGATGGCGGTGACCGAGTTCGTGACGAGGCCGGTGAGATGGCCGCGCCGCTTGAGCTCGGAGAGGACGGATTGCGCCTCCGGATTGACCCACGTGCTGCTCGCCGCGAAGCGCGGGAAGTGCTCCACGTAGAACGCGTTGAGCTCCTCCGCGCTGATGCCGAGCCCGAACACGCGCGCGTCTGCCTCCGTTCCCTGCCCGAACGTCGGCGTGAACTCTTCGCGCGTCACCGGACGTCC
>JBJMQN010000254.1:0-3356 GCA_045802665.1 Myxococcaceae bacterium
CACTCTTTCCAAAAACGACACTATAACAAACACCAGAAGAAGGCGGGCGCTGTCGTGCTGGGTGTCTCCGCTGACTCGGAAGCCTCACACAAGAAGTTCGCGGCGAAGTTCGAGCTGCCGTTTCCGCTGCTCGTCGACGAAGGCCATGCAGTCGCGGACAAGTACGGCGCGTGGGGACAGAAGAAGCTCTACGGCCGCGAGTTCATGGGGATGATCCGCAGCACGTTCCTCATCGGACCTGATCAGAAGATCAAGAAAGTCTGGCCGAAGGTGAAGGTCGCCGGCCACGTCGATGAAGTGAAGGAAGCGCTCAAAGACTAAGCGGCGCGCGCGGGCGCTTTGCCTGCGTTGCGCGTTCGAAGTTCGTGGAGGAACTCGAGGATGCTGTGCCCCTGCAGCTCCGGCACGGGTGGGGAGGCGAATGAGCACGGGAGTGAACGCAACACGCAGGTGACGGCCTCCACTGACCGGGGGTCAGTGAAACTCCTGCTACCCAACGTTCCAACTGATTTCACCTCGCGGAATCCCTGCCGCGACGCGTCGCACTGCGGTAGATCGCCCCCGTTCCGTTTTTCTCCCCGAGGGCTTCATGAGCATTCGCATTCGCAAGGTCGCCGTGCTGGGCGCGGGCGTGATGGGCAGCGGCATCGCCGGTCACCTCGCCAACGCGGGTATCCCGTCGCTGCTTCTCGACATCGTCCCGCCGAAGGCGAACGAGGGCGAGTCCACCGGCACCCGGGCCTTCCGCGACAAGTTCGCCGCGAACGCGCTCACGAACCTCAAGAAGTCCAAGCCCGCGCTCGTCTACAGCGCGACGGCCACCGGGCTCATCGAGGTCGGCAACTTCGAGGATGACTTCAAGCGCATCGCCGAATGCGACTGGATCGTCGAGGTCGTCAAAGAGGAGATGTCCGTCAAGCAGGCCATCTTCGAGCGCGTCGAGAAGAACATGAAGCCGGGGACGATCGTCTCGTCCAACACGTCCGGGCTCTCGATCAAGGGCATGACGCAGGGAAGGTCCGCCGCGTTCAAGAAGAACTTCCTCGTCACGCACTTCTTCAACCCGGTCCGCTACATGCGGCTGCTCGAGCTCGTCGCGGGCGAAGAGACGGATCCGGCGGTGATGAAGGAGCTGGCGCGCTTTGGCGAAGAGGTGCTCGGCAAGGGCATCGTCTACGGCAAGGACACGACCAACTTCATCGCGAACCGCATCGGCACCTACGGGATGATGCGGATCCTCAACGGGATGCAGCAGGCGGAGCTGTCCATCGAAGAGGTGGACAAGATCTTCGGGCCGCCGCTGGGCCGCCCCAAGTCCGCCGTGTTCCGCACCGCGGATCTCGTGGGCCTCGACACCTTCGCGCACGTCGCGAAGAACTGCTTCGACACGCTGACGAACGATCCAGAACGCGACACGTTCAAGATGCCGGACTTCGTCACGAAGATGATCGGCAACGGGCTGCTCGGCGACAAGTCGGGCGGCGGGTTCTACAAGAAGGTGAAGGGCGAGGGCGGCGAGAAGGAGATCCAGGTGATGGATCTCAAGACGATGAATTACCGCCCGCAGAACAAGGTGCGGTTCGAATCGTTGGGCGCGGCGAAGGAAGTGGAGAACCTCTCCGAGCGCGTCGCCACGGTCCTCAATGGCACCGACAAGGCGGCGAAGTTCGCCGAGCGCATTTCGCTTGAGACCGCGGCGTACGCGTCGCGCCTGATCCCCGAAATCGCCGACGACTACGTCAACATCGATCGCGGGATGAAGTGGGGCTACGCGTGGGACATGGGCCCGTTCGAGGCCTGGGATGCGTACGGCGTGAAGAAGGGCCTCGACCGGATGAAGGAGCTCGGCATCAAGCCGGGCAAGTGGGTGGAGGACATGGTCGCCTCCGGCCGCACGAAGTTCTACGACGTGGACAGCAAGACCGGCGCGGACAGCTACTGGGACATCCCGGGCAAGAAGTCCGCTCGCGTCGCGGAGAGCGAGAAGATCATCCGCGTCGAGTACCTGAAGCGCGGCAACAAGCAGCTCGCGCACAACGACTCGGCCTCGCTCTGGGATTTGGGCGACGGCTGCACGCTGCTCGAGTTCCATTCCAAGATGAACTCCGTCGACGACGACATCATCGCGATGATGGAGAAGGCGCTGGACGAGACGGAGGCGAACCACAAGGCGCTCGTCATCGGCAACGACGGAGGGAACTTCTCCGCCGGCGCGAACATCATGGCGCTCTTGATGGCCGTCCGCTCCGATGACTGGGACGCGGTGAAGAAGCTCGTCAGCCGCTTCCAGCAGGTGAATCAGCGGATGCGCTACAGCCCGGTGCCGGTCGTCGCGGCGCCGTTCAACCTCACGCTCGGCGGCGGCGCGGAAGTGACGATGGGCGCCAACGCGGTGCAGGCCGCCGCGGAGCTCTACATGGGCCTCGTGGAAGTGGGCGTAGGCCTCATCCCCGGCGGCGGCGGCAACATGATGCTGCTCCGGAATCTGTACGGCCGCTTCGCAGCGGACCGCGACTTCGATCCGCTGCCGTTCCTGAAGAAGTGCTTCCTCTCCATCGGCACCGCGAAGGTCGCGACGTCTGCGGAGGAGGCGGCCGAGGCGGGCTTCCTCGGCCACGAGTACGGGCTCACGCTCAACCGAGATCTGCTCTTGCACGACGCGAAGGCGCGCGCGCTCGGGATGGCGGATGCGGGGTTCCGTCCTCCGCGGCGCACGATGTTCCGGCTGCCCGGCAAGAGCGGCGCCGCGACGATCGACATGATGCTCTACGACATGCAGAACAATCAGCAGATCAGCGAGCACGATCGGAAGATTGGCCGGAAGCTCGCGACGGTGCTGACGGGCGGCGACACCAGCCCGAACGCGCTGGTCACCGAAGAGCACCTGCTCGAGCTGGAGCTGGAGGCGTTCCTCTCGCTCTGCGGCGAAGAGAAGAGCCAGGCGCGCATCGAACACATGCTGATGAACGGCAAGCCCCTGCGGAACTAGACGTTAGGAGAATCTCACCATGGCAACCAAAGTCGTCATCGCCTCCGCAGTTCGTACCCCGTTCACCCGAGCGCTGAAGGGCGAGTTCAAGGACACGCGCCCGGATACGCTCGCCGCCGTCGCGATCAAAGAAGCGGTCGCGCGCGTGCCGGGGCTCAAAAAAGAAGAAGTGGAAGACGTCATCCTCGGCTGCGCGATGCCCGAGGCCGAGCAGGGGATGAACGTGGCGCGCCTCGCGTCCATGCTCGCCGGGCTGCCGGACTCCGTGCCCGCGATGACCATCAACCGGTTCTGCAGCTCCGGCTCGCAGTCGGTGGCGAACCTCGCGGATGCGATCAACGCGGGCCGCATTCAGGTGGGCATCGGC
>JBJMQN010000255.1:0-3572 GCA_045802665.1 Myxococcaceae bacterium
ATCCAGCTCAGGGGCGCTCGCTTCATAGTCGTCGCGCAACGACGCGTGCGACTGCGCCATCAGCTTGCCCACTTTTTCGAGCTGACCCTTCTCGAGTGCGGCGGCGGCATCGACGGTGCGATCGTTCTCCGTCACCACGTGCCGAGCGCGCTTTCGCAGAATCTCCGGCAGCTTCGCCTCGTACTTCTCGAACTGCTCCACGCTCACGTCGCGCAGCGCCTTGATGCCGGGCAGGTGCGCTTTGAGCAGCTTCACCACCTCGTCGCATTCCGCGCGACGGTCGTTGTACGCGGAGCTCGCGAGCTCGTGCTTCACCTTCGAATCACAGACGACGATCGCGACGTCAGGCAGGTTGACCGCGATCTCGCGGTAGGTGAGCTCGCGGCAGTCGATCAGCAGCGCGTGCCCTTCCCGCCCGAGCGCGGAGATGAACTGATCCATGATCCCGCACTTCGTCCCGACATATTCGTGCTCCGCCGCCTGCCCCGCGAGCGCGAGATCCAGCCGCGAAATGTTGTGCGAAGCCTCGGAGGCGAACGACATCCCCACCGAGAGCTCCAGCGCCGCTGACGACGACAGCCCCGCGCCGCGAGGCACGTCCGAGTCGAACGCGATGTTGCTGCCATCCAGCCGGTGACCACGCGCTTCCAGGGTCCGCGCCATCCCTTCGACGTACGCGAGCCAGTGACCCTTCTTGCTCATCACCGGGCCATCGAGATCGAACGCGGCGAACTCGTTCAGGCTGCGCGCCCAGACGCGGACCTCGCGATCTGGCCTCGGCCCGCAGGCGACGACGGTGGTGCGATCGATCGCGACGGGCAGGACGAAGCCGTCGTTGTAGTCGGTGTGCTCGCCGATCAGGTTCACACGCCCGGGGGCAGCGAACATGCGGGGCTCGCCGCCGAAGCGTTCGCGGAAGGCGCGGCGGAGCTCGGGGATGTGGATCATGGCGAGCGCTTTTCTAACGCCGGGCCGTTCGGCTTGCCTTGTCGAACGCGGATTTCGAGCCACCACTGTTCAGGAGTGTCTTCGGTCGTGACTCGGGCCTCGCCGCGCATGACTGCCTGATCCAGCGCGTCGGGCCTTCCGGTGCACGGCTCCAGGGCGGCGGTGAAGTGCTTCGACGGCCGGCTCTCGGGCCAGCCTCCCTGCGAGATCCAGAGGCCCACGTACGGCGTCTTCTTCACGTCGAAGCGGAACTCGATCGTTTGATTGCTCGCCGCGTCCCAGAACGCGCACCAGCCGTCGGTGACCGCGTCGGTGAAGAGCTTCTCCGCGAACCCGAGAGATGGGGGCCCCACCGTCGCCAGCGGCTCATTCCAGCTCACGCGATCACCCTTCTTGCCGAGGCGATTTCCGCGCGACGACTCGACGACGAGCGATTTCACTTCGGTGGGCAGGAAGATCTTCGAGCCTTCGGAGACCTTCAGCAGCGGGTGCGCGCTCCAGAGAAAGTGGCGCCTCACGGACGAGCGGACCGTGTAGTCGAGACGAAGCGCGTCTCCGATCAGCCGGAGCTCGCGGGAGAAGGTGAAGGACCAGAGCTTGCCGTTCACGCTGGTGCGGAGGCTTTCGGTGTGCGGCAGCCATTCATCCCGGAAGGCGGCGCTCCAGAGCTCGCCGTGATCCGGCAGCGCAGCGCCCTTCTCGTCAGGATCGGGGCACGCGGCCACCGTGGGGAAGCATTCGTCGAAGCCCGAGGTGTCGTAGAGCTCGAACGAATCGTTGAGGTTCGCTGCGCGGTAGGGAAAGTCAGGCGGCTCGAGCAGGACGTTGGGCCCTCCCGGGCGACGCAGCGCGATGAGCTTCCCTCCGAGCTCCGGCAGCACGGAGACCTCGAGGTGCTCGTTGGCGAGGGTGATCTTGCGGAACCCCTGGTGCAGCGCTTCGGTGAGCTCGGACATGAGAAAGCCCCCTGGCCATGGAGGCTCGGGGGCTTTTCGAAGCTAGCGACTCGCCTTCGTCGAGGCTACGGCGAGCTCAGATCAAGGTCGCCACGCTTACCTTCGCGGGTCTTGTTCTCTTCGGCTTCCGGCAGCGGATCATGCTTCTCCGCGATGTTCGGGAGCTTGGTCGAGTACTCGGTGTTGATCGCCTTGTACTCGGCCCACTTCTCCGGGAGATCGGACTCCGGGAAGATCGCCTTCGTCGGGCAGACGGGCTCGCACGCGCCGCAGTCGATGCACTCGTCGGGGTGAATCACGAGGAAGTTCTTCGCCTCGTAAAAGCAGTTCACCGGGCAGACTTCGACACAGTCGGTGTACTTGCACTTGATGCAGGGTTCAGCAACGACGTAGGCCATCTCTCTTCCTGTTCCTTTCAGCGCGGCTCTTTATCAGCACGCGTTCGCCTTGCAAGCGCCTACCCGAGGATGCCCTGCGCTTTGAGCAGCTCGGCTACCAGCACCGCGCCCTTGGCCGCACCCATCTTCGTGTTGTGAGACACGAGCACATACTTGATGCCGTTCTCGAGCACGGAGTCCTCGCGGATCCGGCCCACCGTGGTCGCCATGCCGCCGTGCGTGTCGCGATCCAGCCGCGTCTGCGGGCGGAACGGATCGTCGAGGACCTCGATCCAACGCGGCGGTGAGAGCGGCAGCTTCTGTGACTCGGCGGCGCCCTTCCACTCGCGCATGCAGGCGGCGACTTCCTGAACCGACGCCTTCTTCTTGAGCGAGACGAACACCGTCTCGGTGTGCCCTTCGAGGACCGCAACGCGCGTGCAGGTGCAGGAGACCTTCATCGAGTGCGGCCGGATGTTCTGGCCTTCCAACGCGCCGAGGATCTTCTTCGTCTCGACCTCGACCTTGTGCTCCTCCTTGTTGATGAAGGGGATCACGTTGTCGAGGATGTCGAGCCCAATCACGCCGGGGCTCCGGCCCGCACCGCTCATCGCCTGCAGCGACGTCATCATCACCGCCTGAACGCCGAACGCGGCCTCCAGCGGCGCGAGCGTGATCGCCATCCCCGTCGTCGTGCAGTTCGGGATGGGCGCGATGAAGCCCTTGTAGCCGCGCTTCTTGCGCTGCTCGTGGATGAGCGGCGCGTGCTGCGCGTTGACCGGCGGGATGATGAGCGGGACGTCCTCGTCGTAGCGGAACGCAGACGCCGCGGAGATGACCGGGATGTCTTTGGCGAGCCTGGGCTCGAGCTCTCGCGCGACGTCCGCTTCAACGGCGGAGAACGCCACGTCGAAGTCCTTCGCGGCCACGGCGTCGCCGGCGACCACGGTCATCTTCGCGATGTTCTGCGGCATCGCCTCGGGGACGAACCAGCCGGAGTTTCCGGAGGCGCCCTTCACCGCGTCCGCATAGCTCTTGCCGGCGTTGCGCGGCGAGGCGGCGAGCCCGGTGATCTCGAGGAACGGGTGCGACTGCAGAGCGGAGATGAACTGCTGACCGGCAAGACCGGTCGCTCCAATGATGACCGCGCGAAGCTTCGCCATACGATGTGCTCCAGGTGAGAAACGCGCGCCATATGGCACAGCGCGTCGGCGTTGTGCAGGGTGCGTTCCGAACGCCGCGTCACGCGCGGGCGCCTGTCGCTCCAAGCAAACGGCTGGCCGGCTGGGGG
>JBJMQN010000256.1:0-7311 GCA_045802665.1 Myxococcaceae bacterium
AGCCGGCGCGCCTTCGAACGGGAGTCGCTGCAGCGCAGCTGGCTGCAGCTCGTGCTCGAGCAGATCCCGGACGGGATCATCCTCCTCGACGAACGGGGCCGCGTCTCGGCGATCAACCGGGCCGCGCGAGCGCTGATGTGCGGCCCCACCGGCAGGAAGGACGCCTACGGCAACGAGATCATGTTCGACGTGCGGGACAAGCTCGGCCAGCCGCTCCGGGACGAGGACATGCCGATGGTGCGCGCGCTTCGCGAAGGCGTGGAGCTCAAGGAGACTGAGCTCATGCTTCAGGTGCACGACGGGCGGCAGGTGCCGGTGTTCGTCTCCGCGGTGCCGGTGCGGCGGCCGGACGGAAAGATCGCAGGCGCGGTGACGGTGGCGCAGGACATCACCGCCCGAAAGGAGCTGGACCGGCTGCGCGAGGAGTGGTCGTCGCTCGTTGCGCACGATCTGCGGCAGCCGGCCACGGTGATCTCGTTCGCGTCCCAGCTGCTTCCGCGGCTCCACGAAGGCGCGCTCAACGACGGCGAGACGCGCGCGCTGGAGCGGATTCAAACCGCGTCGCACCGGCTCAAGCGGATGATCGAAGACCTGCTCGACTTCTCACGCATCGAGGCGCAGAGGCTCTCGGTGGATCGCCAACCGGTGGACCTGTGCACCATCACGCGATCCATCGTCGAGCGTACGCACGAGCTCACCGGGGTTCCCATCGCGCTCGGCTGCGACCAGGAGGGGTTCATCTCCGGCGATCCGGTGCGCGTCGAGCAGGTGCTGGGGAACCTGCTCTCGAACGCGATCAAGTACGGAAACCCCGGCGCGGAGATCCATGTCGAGGTCCGCAACCAGCCGCAGATGGTGCTGCTCAGCGTGAAGAACCACGGCCCCGGCATCTCGGAGGACGAGCTTCCGCGGCTGTTCTCGCGCTTCACCCGCACCGCCTCCGCTGCCTCAGGGCAGATCGAAGGACTGGGACTCGGGCTCTACATCTCGAAAGGCATCGTCGAGGCGCACGGCGGCCGCATCTGGGCGGAGAGCGCGCCAGGCCATACGACGACGTTCCACGTGCTCTGGCCCTCGCTAAAGGCAGCGAGCCACGCGGGCCCGAAGGACGTGGACGAACCCACGCACGTGCACTGACTCACCCCACCGCCGCCCGAGCGACGACGTACATCAGCGCAGACACCAGCGCGGCAGCCGGGATCGTGAACACCCACGCCCAGACGATGCGGCCCGCGACGCCCCACTGCACCGCCTTCGCCCCGCGCGTCGAACCCACGCCGACGATGGCGCCGGTGATGGTATGCGTCGTCGACACCGGAATGCCGAGCGCGGCGACGCCGAGGATCGTCACGCCGCCGCCCGTCTCCGCGCAGAAGCCGCCAATGGGCTGAAGCTTGGTGAGCGAATGGCCCATGGTCCGCACGATGCGCCAGCCGCCGAAGAGCGTGCCGAGGCCGATGGCGGTGTGGCACGCGATCACCACCCAGAACGGGATGTGGAACTCGCGGTCCTGCCAGATGGTGCCGTAGAGGATGACGCCGATGATGCCCATCACCTTCTGAGCGTCGTTGGTGCCGTGGCTGAAGCTGAAGATGCCGGACGAGACGAGCTGCAGGCGGCGGAACCAGCGGTCCACGCGAGAGGGGGACTGCTTCCGGACGATCCACGTCGCGAGGATCATCAGCAGCGTTCCGAAGAACATGCCCACCAGCGGTGAGATGACGATGAACGCGGCGATCTTGATGATCCCGTCGATGACGAGCCCCTGGTAGCCAATCGCCACCAGCGCCGCGCCGATCATCCCTCCCGCGAGCGCATGCGACGACGACGACGGCAGCCCCAGCCACCAGGTGAAGAGGTTCCAGATGATCGCGCCCATCAGCGCCGCGAAGATGAAGACGAGGACGAGGACCGGGCCCTGCGCCTTCAGCATCTCGAAGTGGACGACGCCCTTGCCCATCGTGTTCGCGACCTTCAAGCCGCCGCCGAACGCCGCGACGAAGTTGAAGAACGCGGCCCAGAGCACGGCGAGCCCGGGGGAGAGCACGCGGGTGGAGACCACGGTGGCGATCGAGTTCGCCGCGTCGTGGAACCCGTTGATGAAGTCGAACACCAGCGCGAGGGCGACGAGCGCGATGACCGCGTAGAGCATGGAGTTACGAGTGCTCCAGCACGACGCCTTCGATCACGTTCGCCACGTCCTCGCAGCGATCGGTGGCGGTCTCGAGAAGGTCGTAGATCTCCTTCCACTTGATGATCAGCAACGGATCCCAGCCGCTCTTGAAGAGCTTGCTGACGGTGGTGCGCAGGAGCTGGTCCGACACGTTCTCGAGCCGGTTGATCTCCTTGCACGCCTCGAGGATCTCCTGCGGCTTCTTGATGTGGCGGAGCGCCTTGACCGCGCGCTGCATGGTGGAGGCGGACTCCACCAGCACCGCCGCGAGCGCCTTCGCGTCGTCCGTCATGGCGGGGATTTCGTAGAGGCGGATCCGTTCGGCGGCCGCGTCCGCGAGGTCGAGCACATCATCGATGCGCGAGAGCAGCCGGTGGATGTCGCCGCGATCGAACGGGGTGATGAACTGGCGGTGCAGCCGTTCGTACGCGCTGTGGGTGACGTCGTCGCCGCGGTGCTCGACGTCCTTGATCGCCTTCACCTTCTCTTCGATGTGGGTGAAGTCCTCCATCAACGTCTTGAGGAGCTGGCACCCCTCAAGCGTGATGGCGGCCTGCGTGTCGAACGCGTCAAAGAACTCGTCCGACTTCGGCATCAACATCTCGAGCACGGAGCAACTCCCTTCGAAAAACGCGGGCGCAATGTAGCGATCGCGTCACGGAGGTTTGTGACAAGAGTGTGACTTTGCCGAAGCCGCTCGCGTCAGCCGAGCATCAGCTCGGTGGTGAGCCGCTCTTCCAGCTCGCGCTCCTTGAGCTGCGTGAGCTCCTTGTTGAGCGAGTCGGTGAGCTTCTTCGCGACCGGGTTGGAGATCGCTTTGCGGAGCGCACCCAAGAACCGCGGCGGTCCCACGATGATGAGCCGCTGGTAGCTGTTCTGGTTCACCGCGAGGTAGTCCGCGAGCTGCTTCACGAAGCGCATGCCTTCGAAGTCCCGGATGTGCGTGCCGTCTTCGGGATGGTTCGGGAAGTCGGTGAGCATGTCCTGCGTGCGCGCCCGGCTCTCAGGGTGAGCGAACTTCGTCACCAGCGACCAGTTCTGGCCATCGTCCTCGGCGTCGAAAAGCCGCGCCGAAGCTTCGTCTCCCACGAGAATCCACATCGCCATGGTGAGCTGCCTCCTCAGAAGATCAGTGTCTTTAGGAGTAAGCACTTCGGCATCGTCGGATCGCCGCGAGCGACCGGGCGGGCGAGCCCACGGGAGGGTGGGTGCAGAGCAATCGTTGACGCGACGCTCGAACGGGACTGAATTCAGGGACCTCCATGCGAAGGCTCATTCTCGTCTCAGTGGTGGCGTTGGGCGCGTGCACGAAGGAAGCGCCGGTGGAGAAGTACCAGACCGACGCAGCGACCGAAGCTCAGGCCGCAAAGCCCATCGAAGGCTGCGACGGGTTCGGTCAGACCGTGCGGGCGCTCGCGTTCCGGAAAGCCGCGCGCGACATCAAGGACGAGGTCGGAGGGCAGCCCGAGGCTTCGAGGACGAAGTGCCTGAACGAGTGGGGCGCCGCGCTCGACAAGGTGGGCGGCGGCTTCTGGATGAAGATCGACTGCGCTCAGGCGGACACGAAGCATCTCGTGGAGCTGTGGAATGCGACGAAAGCCGAGGACCGCGCGGATCCGATGAAGTTCCCCGAGCATGGGGATGACGCGCTGAACGCGTTCAACAACGCCGCTCAGCCGGTGGTGGACGAGGCGGCGGGGGAGATTGTGCGGCGGGCTCGCGCGGCGGGGAGCGGGGAGTGCTTCGCCGCGAAGTGATTCAGCCGAGCTTCATGCCCTTCGGGATCACCACGACGCCACCGCTCGTGACGATGAAGCGCTGCTTGTCCTGCTCCAGGTCGTAGCCGATCGTCGTGCCGGGCGGGACCTCGACGTTCTTGTCGATGATCGCGTTCTTGATCTTGCAGCGGCGGCCGATCTGCACGTTCTCGAAGAGGATGCTCCCTTCGATCGACGAGTAGCTGTTCACGCGCACCTTCGGTGAGAGCACGGACCTGTGCACGTGGCCGCCGGAGATGATGCAGCCCTCTGAGATGAGCGAGTCCGTGGCGTGGCCCACTCGCGTGTTGGCGACGTCGTTGAAGACGAACTTCGCGGGCGGGAACGTGTAGTTCTGCGTGTGGATGGGCCAGCGGTCATTGTAAAGGTTGAAGATCGGATCGACCTCCACGAGCTCCACGTTGCACTGGTAGTAGGTGTCGATGTTTCCGACGTCGCGCCAGTAGCCGAGCTCTTTCTCTCCCTGGCCCGGAATCTTGTTGGTCGCGAAGTCGTACACGTACACCGGCACGCGCTTGTACATCTCCGAGATGATCGACTTTCCGAAGTCGTGCGCCGAGCCCTCGTTCGCCGCGTCCCGCGTCACTTCCTGCACCAGCGCGTCGGTGTTGAAGAGGTAGTTGCCCATCGACGCGAGGCACATCTTCGGATTGCCCGGCATCGGCGGCGGGTTCTTCGGCTTCTCGAGGAAGTTCTTCATCTCCCCGTCCGGCCCCACGTCGATGATTCCGAACTCGCGGCCCTCCTCGAGCGGCACCGGAATCGCCGCCACCGTGCAGGCCGCTTTCTTCTCGATGTGGAAGTTCAGCATCTGCCGGTTGTCCATCCGGTAGATGTGATCCGCGCCGAACACGAACGTGTAGTCCGGCTCCTCGTCCGTGATGATGTTGAGGTTCTGGTAGATGGCGTCCGCGCTGCCGCGGTACCAGTCGGTGCCGGTGCGCATCTGCGCGGGCACGGTCTCCACGTAGTGACCGAGGAACGCCGTCATCCGCCACGCTCGCGAGAGGTGGTTGTTGAGCGAGTCGGACTTGTACTGGGTCAGAACTTTGATCCGGTACACGCCGCTGTTGACGAAGTTCGAGAGGCAGAAGTCGATGAAGCGGTAGCGCCCACCGAACGGGACCGCCGGCTTCGCGCGTTCACGCGTCAGCGGGTCCAGCCGGGTCCCCTGCCCACCAGCCAGAATCATCGCGAGGAGCTTGGCCATAGAGCACAAAGCCTTCGCCGGATCCGCTGACGAGGGCAAGAACGGAAAGCGCCTCAACGATGCGTTGTTGAAAACGCGAACGGAGGAGTACCGTGCTGCGCTCGAATGCCGACGCTGATGTACCTGCCACCCGGCGGCAAAGCCCGTCGCGGATTTCTGAGGAAGGGCCTGTTCGGAGGCGCGCTCCTCGCGTTGGGCGGCGCCGGCTTTCTCGCCACGCGTTCGACGAAGTCCGTCCCGCTGCCTCAAGGTGGGCTGAAAGTTCTCTCCGAGAGCGAGTTCGCGGTGGTCTCCGCGATCTGCGCTCGCTGTCTGCCCCCGAGGAAAAACTTCCCGCCGCAGGACGAGCTCTCCGTCCCCGAAGGCTTCGACGCCGTCCTCTCCCGAGCGGACGAGGGCGTCCAGAAAGAGCTCAAGCAGCTCATCGGCCTGTTCGAAAACGGGCTCGCGAACGCGGTGTTCGGCCTGCGCTTCAAGCCGTTCACGCAGCTCTCCGCGAGCGCTCAAGATGAAGTCCTCCACGAGTGGGAGACCTCGCGTCTCACCATCCGCCGCACCGGTTTTCAGGCGCTCCGCACGATCGTGATGGCGGCGTACTACGGCAATCCAAAGACGTGGACCGCGGTGGGCTATCCCGGTCCGCCGCCGATGAACGATCCGAACGCGCCGGTGTGGAAGGGCGGCAGTGAGCCCAGGCCCGAGGGACCCGGCGTGTTTCATCCCGACGAGACGCCGCCGGACAAGGCCGGGCCTGCGGATCGGGAGGGTCAGCCTTGAGCGCGGGACGCATCTACACCGGCGACGAGATTCAGAACGACGTCGAGGTCTCGTGTGACGTGTGCATCGTCGGGTCGGGATCCGGCGGCGCGGTGCTCGCGCATGAGCTGGTTTTGAAGGGCTTGAACGTCGTGATGCTCGAGGAGGGCGGCTATCACACGCGCCGCGACTTCAATCTCACCGAGGCGTTCGCGTTTCCAAACCTGTACCAGGAGCTCGGCAACCGTTCGACGGACGATCTCGCGATCACGATCCTGCAGGGCCGGAGCGTGGGCGGCGGAACGACCGTGAACTGGTGCTCGACGTTCAGGACGCCGGACCGGATCCTCGCGGCGTGGAAAGACGTTCACGGCGTCGAGGGCATCACGAAGGAAGCGCTCAGCCCGCACTGGGACGCGATCGAGAAGCGGCTGCACGTGAAGGAGTGGCCGCTCGAGCTGGTGAATCCGAACAACAAGGTGCTGTGGGATGGGCTCGGGAAGCTCGGCTACGACCGCGGGCTCATCCGCCGCAACGTGAACGGCTGCGCGAACATCGGCTACTGCGGCATGGGCTGCCCGATCGACGCGAAGCAGTCGATGCTGGTGACGTACATCCCGGACGCGGTGGAGAAGGGGCTCACGCTGTACGCCAACGCCTCTGCGCGCGAGATCGTCTGGAGCGGGCGGAAGGTCTCCGCGGTGAAGGCCCGCGTGCTTCACGACGACAAGGACACTGCGCACGCGATCACCGTGAAGCCGAAGGTGCTCGTCGTGTCGGGCGGGGCGATCAACTCGCCGGCGCTGCTCTTGAGATCTGACCTGAATGGGAATGGCCGCGTCGGGAAGCGCTTCTTCATTCATCCGGTCGTCGTGATGAGCGCGCTGTTCAATGAGCGGATCGATCCGTTCAGCGGCGCGCCGCAGTCGGTGTATTCGCACCACTTCGTGGATCGCGGCGCGGACAAGATCGGCTTCTTCCTCGAGGTCCCGCCGGTGCATCCGATGTTGGGCGCGACGTCGCTGGTCGGGTTCGGCGAGGCGCACCAGGCGGCGCTCGATCAGCTGCCGTACACCAATGCGATGATCGCGATCACGGTCGACGGGCTGCTGCCGGGTGATGAAGGCGGGAGCATCTCGCTGCGGAGCAAGACGGACCGGCGGTTCAAGATCGAATACCCGCTGGGCGAGGCGAACTGGGAGGCGTTCAAGTTCGCGAATAAGGAGATGGCGAAGCTGCAGTTCGCCGCGGGCGCCAAGCAGGTGATGTCCATGCACACGCCGCCGGTGGTGATGAGCTCGCCGGATGAGGTCGACAAGCTGGACAGCGCGAGCTGGGAGCGGCTTCGCACCAGGCTCTTCAGCGCGCACCAGATGGGCGGAGATCGGAAGAGC
>JBJMQN010000257.1:0-3543 GCA_045802665.1 Myxococcaceae bacterium
AAACACATTCCAAACAATACACAATTAACATCTCAACCGCCGTGCCGCTTCCCACACAGCTGACCGGCGCGTTGCCGGTGTCGCTCGCGCTGCTCACCGTGATGCTGCGCCGCCGCCGCCACGCCCGCTGACCTGGCGAGCGATCGCGCCGTCGCCCTCCGTTCCTTTGGAGCGCCCTCCCCTGCGTGCTACGACCGCCGGGTAGCGCTGAACCCCCTTTGCTGCCCCCAAAGTGCCCATGAGCGAGCGGAACGATCTTCCGAGGACTACGTCCTTCGCAACCATTCCAGCGGTTCAACCGACGAACGCCGCGCAGACGCTGGGAAACCAGCTCCAGCAGTTCCCCGCTGGCGTCGATGAAGATGCGCGCGCGCAGATCGCCGTGCTCGATCGCGAAGCGAAGGCGCTGGGCAACGACCCGTCCGCGGCGATGCTGTTCCACCAGATCGGCCTGCTCTGGGAAGACCCGCTCAAGAATCCGCCCAACGCGGCCGTCGCGTATCAGAAGGCGTACAAGCTCGCGCCGCGGTTCCTCGCGAACATCCGCGCTGCTCGCCGGCTCTTTGCGGACGTGGGCAACTCGCAGATGGTGGTGCAGCTGCTCGAGGCTGAGCTCGCCGCGGCGGAGGACGCTCGCACGAAGGCGGCGCTGACGTTCGAGAAGGCGCAGGTCCTCGAAGAGAAGCTGTCCCGCGACGAAGAGGCGCTCAAGTCGTACAAGGCTGTGCTCCAGATGCTTCCCGAGGACGCGGGGCTGCTCACTCAGCTCGAAGCGGTCTTCGCGGCGCGACAGGATCATGCGTCGCTGGTCGAGACGTATCTGCTGCTCGCCGGCGCGGTGAAGGACGAGTCGGTCAAGGCGCACTACCTCACGGCGGCGGGCCTGCTGCTGGAGGACAGACTCCAGCGCGCGGACGAAGCGGCGCAGTGCTTCCGTCAGGCGTTCGCCATCGAGCGCAAAGATCCTCTGCTCCTCAACGCGATGAAGCGGCTCGCCGAACGGCAGGGCCGCACGGATGAGCTGCTCTCGGCGCTGGCCGCTGAGGCGGAGCTGCTCGGTGCTCAGGCCGGCCCGACGTATCTCCGGATCGCCAAGGTGTACGAGAAGCTCAGCCGGCGTGAGGATGCGCTCGCGGCGCTGCTCGCTGCCCGTCGCGCGAGCCCGACCGAAGCACTGGTCCTCTCCGAGCTCGCGGACATCTACGAGACGCAGGGCCGCCACGAAGATCTCGCGGACATCCTGCTCACGTGGGTCTCGGCGATTCAGGACGAGAGCGAAGTCGTCGCGATCAACCTGCGCCTCGCGGAGCTCTACGAAGGTTCTCTCAAGCGCGACACCGACGCGATCGCCCGCTACCAGGCGATCCTTCAGCGCGTGCCGGGTCATACCACCGCGCTCGCTGGCCTCGGCAAGCTCTACTTCCGCACCCAGAACTGGGAAGGCCTCTTCAACATCTTCGAGGCGGAGTCCAACGGCACCGAGGACCCGAAGCAGAAGGCCGCGAAGGTGTTCAAGGCGGCGGAGCTGCTCGAGGAGAAGCTCGGCCGGCTCGAGGACTCGATTCACCGCTACAACCAGTGCCTGCAGATCCAGCCGGGCTACCTGCCCGCGCAGAAGGCGCTGGTCCGGATCTTCGAGAAGCAGGATCGCTACGCAGAGCTCGTCGCGATGTACGAAGCGGACCTGCTCCAGACCGCGGACCGCGAGCAGATCGTCGACACGCTCAACAAGATGGCGGTCATCTACGAGGAGCGCCTGAGCGATCTCGATCACGCGATCGACTGCATGAAGCGGATCCTGGATCACAGCCCGGATCACCTCCCCACCCTGCGCAACATGGCCCGCCTCTACGAGCGCGCCGGCAAGTGGCAGGAGCTCATCTCGCTGCACGAGTCCGAGGCCACGCTGGTGGGCGACACCAAGCAGGTGCTCTCGCTCTTCCACAGGAACGCGGAGATCCTCGAAGAGAACCTGAAGGATCGGCAGAACGCGATCGTCGCCTACGAGCGGCTGCTGTCGCTCTCGCCGTCGTACCTTCCCGCGTTGAAGGCCCTTGGCCGTCTCTACGCGCAGGACTCGCGCTGGGACGAGCTCATCCGGATGTACCGGGCCGAAGCGGAGATCGCCTCGACGACCGAGCACGCGGCGTCGCTCATCTACAAGATCGGCGAGCTGTACCAGCACCGCCTGAAGAACGAGAACGAGGCGATCGCGAACTACCAGGAAGTGCTCACGCTGGCGCCGTCGTTCTTCCCCGCCCTCCGCGCGCTGGCTCGCATCTACCGGGCGCAGCAGGCGTGGGAGAGCCTCATCGAAGTGCTCCGCGCCGAAGCGGCGAACCGCACGGATCCGGTGGAGCGTGCGAACGCGCTCTTCCAGGCCGCGTCGATCTGGGAAGACCAGCTCAACCGCGAGGACATGGCGATCGAGGGCTATCAGGAAGTGCTGCGGCTCACCCCGGGCCACGCCGCGTCGATCCGCGCGCTGGAGCGGCTGTACTCGACGCGCAACGATGCCAAGGAGCTGATCGCGGTCCTCGATCGCGAGACGCAGACCGCGCAGAGCGGCCCGGCGAAGGTCGCCGCGTACCTGAAGCTCGCGCGCATCTACCTCGAGAAGCTGAACGAGCCCATCCGCGCCGCGAACGCGTGCGAGGCGATCCTTCAGATCGACGGATCCAACCTGTTCGCGCTCAAGACGCTGGAGCGCATCCGCGTCTCGGACAAGGCGCGCAGGTCCGAGCTCCGCGCCAGGCTCTCCGAGCGCGTCAGCGACCCGCGGCTCAAGACCACGCTGGCGGTCTCAGCGGCCAACGATCGCGACAGCAACTCGCCGCCCGCTGCCGAGCTGGCGAAGGCGCTGCAGGAGGATCCGCAGGATCTCCGCGTTGCGTTCGCGTTGGAGCGCGCGCTGCGGCAGAGCCAGGACTACACCGGCCTCGCGGCGCTCTTCGAGAAGCGGGCCGCCGCGATCAGCGACACGCAGGAGCGCGTCGAGCTCGCGCTGCGCATCGGCTACATCTACGAGAGCAAGCTGAACGACGCGCACAAGGCGCTCGCCGCGTACAAGTCCGCGCTGGATTTCGACGGCAAGCTCATCCCGGCGCTGCAGGGCGTCCGGCGGATGGCCGCCCGCATCGGCGACTGGAAGTCAGCGCGCGCGGCGGCGGAAGGCGAAGCGCAGAGCTCTCGCGACATCAAGGGCGCGGTGGACGCGTTCAATGCGGCGGCGAAGCTCGCCCTCACGCAGCTCAACGACGCGGACGGCGCGGTTGCCCTCTACAAGCGAGCGCTGGAGCGCGACGCGCTCGATCCCATCGCGACGTCCGGGATGGAGGACATCCTCGCCTCGCGCGGCGGCTCGTCCGATCTCGCGGGCCTGCAGGAACGCCGAGGCGAAGCGAAGCTCCAGAACCGCGACTTCGCGGCGGCGGCGCAGGACTTCTTCTCCGCGGCGAAGACGTACGCCACGCGCGTGAAGGATCCGATCGCTGCGATGGCGGCGGTCTCCAAGGCGCTCAGCGCTCACCCCACTCACCCTGA
>JBJMQN010000003.1:0-6322 GCA_045802665.1 Myxococcaceae bacterium
GACGACGCCGGAGTTCCCCAAGGTGGCGGAACGGGCGGAGGCAGCGGTGTCGACGATGGAGGCGCCTTGAGCGACGCAGGCCAGTCATCGGATTCAGGCACTCCCGACTCGGGAGCTCAGGACTCAGGTCTCCCTGACGCGGGACCTGTCAGCACGCCGTACGCCTTCGTCGGCAGCACGGACGGGCTCATCCGCGTCTATCGGGTGGATCTCGACGCCGGCACCTTCTTCACGCCGCCTTCCACGACGGATGGAGGCGCGCGGCCGTCGTTTCTCGCGATCTCGCCGGACAAGCGGTCGCTCTTCGCATGCAACGAGGCGAACACCGGAACGATCAGCGCCTTCAGCATCGGCGACGGCGGCGCGTTGACGTTCGAGAACAAGGTGTCGTCGGGTGGCAGCGGGCCCGCGCACGTCGCGACCGATCGCACGGGCAGATGGGTGCTCTCCTCGAACTACACCTCGGGCGACGTTGCGGTCCTGCCGGTCGTGGATGGCGGTCTCGGCGCGGCGGTGTCCACCGACTCGCCGGGGAACAACGCGCACCAGATGGTCACGGATCTCTCGAATCGTTACGCGTTCGTGCCGCTGAAGGGGTCCAGCAAGGTCGCGCAGTACCTGTTCAACAAGACCACGGGCGCCATCACGGCGAATGCGGTGCCGGCGCTCGCGACGGACGCGGGCGCGGGACCGAGGCACCTGGCGTTTCATCCCAACGGCAAGTGGGTGTACCTCGTCAACGAGAACGCGAGCACGGTGCAGGCGCTCTTCCTCACCGGCGCCACGGGCGAGCTCTCGGACATGCAGACGCTCTCGACGCTGCCGGCGGGCTTCACCGGACAGAACACGGGCGGGGAGATCCAGGTCCATCCGAACGGCAACTTCGTCTACGTCTCCAACCGCGGTCACGACAGCATCGCGATCTTCTCGGTGAATCAGACGAGCGGACATCTCACCCTCGTCGGCCATTCGCCGAGCGGCGGCCAGAGCCCGCGCATGTTCTCGATCGATCCCACTGGAACGCGGATGTTCGTCGGCGACGAGCTCACCAACTCGATCCAGGCGTTCTCCATCGATCCCATCAGTGGGCTGCTGAGCCCGCTGGGCGAGGCCGCCGCCGTGCCGACGCCGCAGTTCGTGGAGATCGTCTTCCTTCCGTAGCGCGTCGCATTCCCGCGGAAGCGCCTCAGGACGGTAAGCGAGCAGCTGAACTCACAGGGCCAGGTCCTGTCGTGATGGCCAATTTGGGGTGAAGGAGGATTTGCCCCATGGCTGAGTTCAAAGATCCGATCCGCGACCAGGAGATCCGGCGCTGGAAAGAGCGCGAGAAGAAAGATCTCGAGGTCGAGCACAACAAGGGACCGAGGCCGCTCGAAGGCTTCTCGGGCGGTCACACCACGTGGACCGGCGACCAGGACGACGCCGCCGCGAGGACCGTGCATGCCCACGACGAGGAGAAGTCCGAGGAGCTCTCGGAAGAACAGGCGGAGCCCGCTTCGCCCCGAGGTGAACCGGAGGACGAGAAATGACCGACGCTCAGGTCGCGAAGGGGTTGGCGTATTTCAGCTTCGGACTCGGTGCTCTCGAGATCGCCGCGCCGGACTTTCTGCAGCGGCGACATGGGATCGCGGGGGATCATTCGAAGCTGCTCCGCGGTTGCGGCATGCGGGAGATCGGTGCGGGCGCGACGATCTTGAAAGATCCCGCGAAGGGACTGTGGGCGCGGTTCAGCGGGGATCTGATGGACATCGGGACGCTGTTCGCGGCGATTCCGAAGAGCACGAAGAAGGGTCGGATCGTCGCGAGCCTGGCGCTCGTCGCGGGGATCACGGCGCTCGATTGGATCTACGCGCGACGGTTCAGCTGATCCGAGCTACACCCGCGGCAGGCTCTTCTGCAGCAGCGACACCTTGTTCTTGGTGCTGAGCAGCTGCTGCCGAAGCGAATCCGCGTTCCTCGCGATGTCGCTGAAGTCCTGCTCGTCCGACGTCTTCGCGAGGATCTCCGCGCCTTCCGCGAGCTTGCCCATCGACTCCTGCAGGGTCTGCAATCCCGCGACGAACTCGCCGTTCTTCTCCGCGTTCGTCGCGTTCTTCGCCTCGCCCTGGATGCTCATCGCGAGCTGATTCAGCTCCGCCGCCGTCCGTCCCAGCTCCGCGTAGCGCTCCATCAGCTTCTGGAACATCTCGGTCCGCTGCTGGATGTAGAGCGCGCGCTGGTGAATGCCCTCGGCCTGCGCGTGCTGGCGATCCCGCACCCGGTTGATCACCATGACCAGCTCGCGAACCATGTTCCCGAGGCGCTCGTCACTGGCTGCGACGTCCGTGAGCAGCTTCGCGCAGCGCTCCAGCGCCTTCTGCGAGTTCGCCGGAGCCTTCTGAAGCTGATCGGAGAGCTGCTCGAACTTCTTCAGCTCCTGCGTCATCGCTTCGCCGACTTCCGCGAGGGACCGGTCGGACTGTTCCGTGATCGCCGGCGCGGGGGAGCCTTCGCCGGATTCTTCAGAAGACGCCATATGCGTCGAACCCTAAGCGTCGAGCTGCGGTTCGCCCGTCGGCGCCGCGTTCATCCCGTCAGCCAGTGCACAAACGACGGGGTGCAGACGACCCCTACGTGCGCACGAACAGCGCGCCGGCCCAGGTGAGGCCGGAGCCGACGACGCACATCGCGACGGCATCGCCCACCGCCGCCGCGTCGTCCCACTTCTCGGAGAGCACGGACGGAGCGCCGGCAGCGCCGCAGTTGCCGCGCCGGTCCACGTTGTACAGGTGGCGTTCGTCGGAGACCTCCGCGCGCGTCTTCACCGCCTCGAGCATCCGCAGGTTCGCCTGGTGGCCGATGAGCGAAAGAGTCGACGGGTTTCGATTCGGGAACCGCTTCATGAAGCTCTCGCGCAGCACCGAGTACGTCTCGCTCGCGCGCTTGATCGCGAAGGTCTGCACGGCGGCGCCCTGCTGCGTGAAGTGGCCTGCTCGCGGGACCTTCACCTTCTCAGCGCCGGACGGATCGCCACGAAGCATCGTGTCCATCAGCTCGAACTTCCCCTTGTGGCGGGGCGACAGGATCGCGGCGCTGGAGGCGTCACCCCAGAGCACGCAGGAAGTGCGGTCCTCGTAGTTCACCACGCGCGTGCTGTTCTCGGGGTTCACCACCAGCACGTAGTCCGGCAGTGCCTCCGGGCGCATGTTGTGGAGGAAGTGGAGTTGGCTGCAGAAGCTCGAGCAGGCGCTGTTGATGTCCAGCGACGGCGCGTCGATGTTGAGCAGCTCCGAGACGCGGTTCGCCTCCGCCGGGATGCACTCATCCGGAGAGCAGCCGCCGGAGATCACCATCCCGATGTCGGACGCCTTCAACCCCGCCCGAGCGAGCGCCATCTCCGCCGCCTTCGCCCCCGTCTCCGCGTTCGAGAACTCGGCGGCTTCCAGCGCCTGCCGCACGTCGCGGTTCTTCGTCTCCTTGATGTAGGAGAGCGGCAGCACAGTGTGGCGGCGCTTGATGCCCACGCGCTCCGAGATCCACGCGTCATCGGTGCCGATGTCGAGCGACTCGAGGAACGCGTTGTCGATGACGTTAGGCGGGTGAAAGTGGCCGACGCTGTGGAGGTACATTCTGGAGTCCAACGCCTGAGCGGGCGGCAATCTTCGGCTTCGGGGTGAAACGGCTGGCCTGCAACGACAGCGAGCAGGCTTACTGGCGCCACTTCTGCGGGACGCTGGCCGCGGAGGCCGCTCGCTCGAGGTCCTGGAGATAGTTCTGCCACGTCACGAGGGCGTCACGGTTGTACGCAAGGCGCTTCTTCGCCTGCTCGAAGGCCTCGTCCGGCTTGAGCAGCCCGCACGGTGAGTAGCCCCGCTGGTGCGTGAGCAGGTTGTAGTTCCCCGAGTAGCAGGAGTAGCTGCCGTTCACGGGCAGCCCCGCCGGAGAGACGATCTGCTCGTCCGCGGCGATGAGCTTCTTGAGCTCCTCGATCGTGTTGCGAGCCTCCCGGAACTTCGCCTGCCACGCAGCGAAATCGTCCGCGGAAGGCTGCGCGGCCTCGGGCGAAACCTGCTGCTGCTGATCGTTCGGCGACCGCGGGAACTGCATCGTCGTGATCGCGGTACCGGACGTCTTGCGCGCGTTCTTCGGGACCTCGGAGGCATCGTCGGTGAAGTGCTCGACGCCGTCCTTGTCGCGCCACGTGTAGACCTGCTGCGCGTTCGCGATGAACGAGCTGAGCAGCAGAGCAGGGAGGGCGGCGCGGAACATCAGTGACGATTCAACCGCACGGTAAGCACCGGGCTCAAGCCGCGCAGTTGATGCTCTGGTGGTCTACGTGCGTTCACAACCGCCGAACCACTTCCTCCATCGCTGCCTTCGCCGCCTCAGCCCCCTCGATGTTGCGTCCGTGGCTCGGGATGATCCGGCTGAGCCCCGGCGTCTGACCGAGCTCGCGGAGGTGCTCCTTCAGCTGCTTTTTGTCTCCGACGAGCGCGAACTTCGCGATCCTCGTGACGCGCGGGCCTCCGATGGAGCCGAGCAGCTTGAACATGAAGCCGTCCAGGCCGGCCATCTCGGGGATGTTCATCACCATGTCCGCGAACAGGAACGACACCCTCGGCCCGCTCTTCACGATGACCGCCGCTTCATCGACTTTCGCGCCGCGGTAAACCTCCGCCTTTACCGTCGGATCGTTCGGGAGGAGATCCCAGCTTCCGTCCACCGCAACGACCTGCTCCACGCGCGCCCGCTGCTTCGCCGGGGCAATCACCTTCATCGCGGAGTAGCGCTGCTTGAACGCATGGACGTCGAGGCGGTGAAAGCCGGTCGGGACGATGAGAAATGTGGGCGTGCCCCAGGACTCGAGCTCTTTCATCGCCGGCTCATCCAGTGGCACCGCGTTGTGAAACACGAGGCGCCCATCGGGTAGCCGGACGATCGACATCCGCCGATTCATGTGGCCCGTCGGGAGAGTGCCGTCGACGGACCACAGGTTGTCCTCGTGCTTCTCGAGCGGGCCGTGCTTCAACACGGTCCAGGGGCGGGGTGGGGCCATGGCTCGGTTCGTATTCGCCGATCACCCGTGCCGCAACTGGAGATCAGACGGAGAGCTTCACGCGCACTTCTGGCTCGGTGGAGATCACATCTCCGCGCTCAGCCTCTTTCAGCTTCCGCAGGATCTGCGGCCCGAGGACATCGATCGGCGTGTTCACGAACTGCTCGCCGCCGAAGCGTTCGGTGGTCTCTCGCTGCATCGAGAGAATGCGCGCGTCCTGTTTCCAGATGTGCTCGGAGACGGGCGTCAGGAACGGGCGCACGAGCCAGTGGGGCAGGGGCAGCTTGAACGTCACCAGCACGTAGACGCGGGTATGGAAGTCCGAGATCGGCGTATGCGCGGACGTGACGAGCATGTGGCTCTTTCCGAGCCGGTACTCCACCTGCGCGATGCACGGGAGCAGGAAGCGATCGAAGTGCTGCAGCGTGCCTTCACCTCGCGCGAGCACTTTGCCCACGAGCCCCGATGGCGCGGCCTCACCGACGTACTCCGCCTCCACTCCGCCATCGATGTGGCGGATGATCGCCTCGAGCTCGGAGGTCTTCCCGCCTCCGCGAAACAATCCGCGGTGCAGAAACGCGGTGTGCGGCACGTCGAGCGTGTTCTCGATCACCGCATACATGCTCGCGTTCGCGTCCAGCGATCGCCGCACGGTCGTGTACTCGCGATCCTCCGCATGCGGGAACACGTACGGCTCGCCGACGGGCTCCGATTCTCCGGAGGCCCAGATCCAGATGAGGCCATCCCGCTCACGCGTCGGAAACCCGAGGACGTTCCGAGCCTTCGATGCCGGTGAATCCTTCGCGAGCCCGGGGATCTTCGCGTTGGTGCCGTCGCCGCGAAATTGCCAGCCGTGGTAGCTGCACTCGAGGACGCCGTTGCACACGCGCCCTGCCGAGAGCGGGACATTCCGGTGCGGGCAGCGATCCAGCACCGCATGCGCAACGCCCTCGCCGTCACGAAACAACGCGAGCGGAACTCCCAACACGGTCGACGCGATCGGCTTCTTCGTCCCGAGCTCGCGCGACTCGCACGCCACGTACCAGGCGTTCGCCACCCGAACGACGGAGTGGTGCCCCTTTGCCTGTGGCGGGGTGAGCCGGGTCTCCATCAGCGGCTCGTCGCTCGGGGGCCTTTGCGCGTCGCTCCGCGCGTCAGGTGATTCACCGCTTCACCGAGGCCCTCCAACGTCAGCGGGAACATCTCGAACACTTTGCGGATCGTCGCGATCGTGTTGCCGTTCCAGACGTGCGGCGGCTCGGGGTTGAGCCACGCGGTGCGGTCGAA
>JBJMQN010000258.1:0-9993 GCA_045802665.1 Myxococcaceae bacterium
ACCTGCTTCATCGCCGCTGCGTCGCGGATCCGCTGACTGAGCGCGCTCCACTCACCCGGTGAGTCGATCCGCCGCTCCACTTCCCGCGCGAGCTCCGCATCGGGGAGCGAGAGTGACACGCCCAATCGATCGTGAGCGATGCGCTTGAGCCGCTTCTCCAGATCGATCACCAGCTCGCGCTCCACGTGCGCGGAACGGACGAGCGCGGCGAACGACTTCGCGTACTCGATTCCGGGCCGCTGACGATCGCGAGCCTCCGGCGCCGGTGGGCCCAGCCTCGTGCCGCGCGCGAAGGTCAAGAATGCCAGCGCGAACAGGGCCTGTCCCACGAAGGCAAGGACTCCGAACGACATCGGCGGGCCTTCGGGCGCCGTCTGATGAAACTCGTCGAACGCGATCGGCGCATCAGCAGCCAGGTTCTCCCAGAGGCGGCGATTGTCGAGCAGCTCGATGCGCCGGTTCTCTGCCACGTCCGTCCCCGCCGCGACGACTACCTGCCCGCGGCCGAGCTGCCCCCAGAGCATGACCGGAGCCTGATCAGTTCCTGCCACCGGCAAAAGCCAGCCGAGCTCACTGCGAATCCCCCGCGCCGCAGCGACTCGAAGCTCGCGCAGTCCAGTGAAGGGACCCTGCGCCGCCCACACCCGAGCGGTGGAGCCGCCCGGATCGTCCTCCGTCTTCGCGATCCCGAGGCGATCCGCGTCAGCCAGTCCGAGCCAACCGCTCAGCTCGGGCTGCGAACCCTTCTCGCGAGGTGCGAGGTAGACCAGCGTACCTCCGGCCCGGATCCAATGGTCCAAAGCGGTGACTTCTTCCGCGGAGATGAGGCGAGCGGTGGGAGCGGCGATCACCAACGTGTGCGTCGTCTTCGAGAGGGATGTCAGCGGCTCCGTCTCAGAGTCCGCGCGATCGCCCAGGTACTCGTAGATCGCGGCGAGCCCACCACCGCCGTGGCTCGTCACTGACGGAGAGCTGCTCGGGCTCTTGCCGCCGTTGCTGCCCGCCGCGATCGCCAGCGCGACCGCGATGACGAGCAGCACGCCGTAGAGCGACCACGTTCGGAGGCTCAAAGCCCGGGCGCTCATCGCTGCGCCTCCAATAGCCGCTGCACCTTCGCCACGCTCTCGAGGAAGCTCCCGGCCGTCTCCGAGCGCACCTCTTCCAGCGAATAGAACGTGCGATCGAAGCCGTGCAACAGCTCTGAGACCTGCGCGGTGACGGCGGGCGGCGCACCGCGTTCGGGCAATTCCTGTGCGAGCTCGCGGTTGGTCTTCACGCGATCCGGCCGCGCGTACCTCTTCCGCTCCAGCGAAGAGAGCAGCGCGAGCAGTCCCTCACGAAGCGCGAGCCGCGGATTGCTGGCGCGAAGCTCCTCGGCCCGAACGAAGTGCACCGAAGGATCCAGCAGCTGCAATGCCTCGCCCGTTGCGGGCGAAGTCGAACGCGCGCGCCCTCCGAACCGCAACCGTCTCAACCGCAGCGCGATCACAGCAGCGAGCGCGCCCGCTAGCCCGAGCACGATCACCCGCACACTGTCCGCGAAAGTCTGCGCCGGCTTCTCGCCGAGCATCGACTCGATCCAATCCGTGAACCGCCGCCAGAGCTGCACCAACGCATCCGAGCCGCGATCGCGCGCGCCCGCGAACTCGGGACGGTCGAGGATCTCGGTCACCGTCGGGTTCCGCGCCACGCCCGCCGCGCTCTTCTGACCCACCAGTGCGCACGCGCTCCGAATCCGGCTCGCGGCGAGCATCCGCTGCTTCTCGAACGGGAGCTGCTGCTCTGCGCCGCGAAGCAGCGAGAAGCCGAGCTCCTGCTCCTCAGTCTTCATCGCCACGAGCAGGTCGCCCTCGCTCTTCGTCTGCTCGAGTGCGGCGCTGGCCTGCGAGACGTCCGCGCAGGAGGCGAGCAGGAGCGAGAGCAGAGCGCCCGTCACGCCGCGATCCTCCTCTGGAGCTCATCCAGCGTGAGCTCGAGGTCCAGGCCCTCGCGCCGCATCCGCGCGTCCAGATAGAAGACCGCGCTCAGCACGTACGTCAGCGGCACGAGCAGCGAAGCGCAGAACACCTCGAACAACTCCGCCGGGATGAGGAGCAGCTGCGGCACCCTGGTCGGATCCGCACCAGCGCCGCCGAACCCACCAAACGCGGTCTGCACGATCAGCGCGGGCAGGCTGGTCACGAGCCCCACGACCAGCACCACCACGACCATCACCGTCAGCACGAGCGTGGCGCGGATGAACTGCCTGTCCCCGAAGCGCGGCCCCATCCGGCCGCTGATGAGCTCGCGCGAACGCCTGAAGGCGTGGAGCCCGCCGCCAGCCTCCGTCGCGACGACCGCCGGCGCGAGCATGAAGCGCAGGATGTACCAGAGGAAGATGAACAGCGATCCGAAGCCGAACGCCGCCATCGCCAGCACCAGCGCGCCGAATGACGCGATCGGAACCTTTTCCAGCAGCAGCGAGAACACGCCAAGCAGCAGCGCACCCGGAAGCATCGCCCCGAGGTACGCGAGGAACGCCCACGCATGCCCGAGGATCAGCACGGAGAACAGCGCGCCGGTCCGATTCAACAGCCGCTTCGCCGCAGCGCCCGGCGTGATCGGCGCTCCGGTGAGCTCGCCGATCGCATACGCGGAGACGAGGACGTTCGCGATCCAGCTCAGCGCCACGACGAACGCCGCCCACAGAAACGTCGCGACACCTGCGATGGCGACCTGCCGGATCTGATCCGGCGTGAAACCCCGCTTCACGAGGACTTGAAGCTGCGCCGGATCATTGAGCAGCGGCGCCCAGCGCGTGAGGGCGAACTCGTACGCCTTGCCCGCGGCGTAGCCCGCGATCTGAAAACCCAGCGCGAGCTGAAACAGAGGCCAGAGCCGCCGCCGCCACCAGGTCACGGAGCGATCGACGATCTCTCCGACCTGCAGCGGCCGCAGCGCGCTCATCACTTCACGAACACCGAGACCACGTCCACGGCCTGCTCGACGTTCTTGAAGCGCATCTTCTCCTTTGGCCGGAATGAGAGGCGGGGCAGGGGATAGTTGCCCTTGTGGTTCTCGAGCGCCTCCAACGCCGCCGCGTGCGTCTCCGGAATCGTCAGCACTTCGCCGCCGGCGGCGCTGCCGCAGAGTCTCCCGGCCATGTTCACCGTGTGGCCCAGCGCCGTGTACTCCATCCGCTGACGCGTCCCGATGTTGCCCACGACGACCGTCCCCGTCGCGAGCCCGATACCGAGGGGACAGAACGCCTTGCCGTCCTTCTTCCGCCGTTCGATCCACTCCTGGTGAACGCGCTGCATCTCCACCGCGCACACCAGTGCTCGCAGCGCGTGATCGTCCTGCGGGATCGGCGCGCCGAAGATCGCCATCACCTCGTCGCCCACGAACTTGTCCACGGTGCCATCCAGCTGCTCGATACAGTCCACCATGTTGCCGAGGAACGAGTTCACCATCTCCTGCAGCTCTTCCAGCGCGATCTCCTGCGTCATCCGCGTGAACGACCGCATGTCCGCGAAAAGCACGGTGAGCTCTTTGCGCTCCATCGAGAGCCGCTGCTCGGACGGCATCGCGTGGAGCTGTTCGATGACCTTCTCAGAGACGTAGCGGCTGAAGGTCTGCTCCAGCCAGCGCAGCCGCGTCACGTCCTGAATGACGATCTGCACGTGGCCCTTCACCGTGCTCGCGGAGAAGCGCAGCACCGGATCGGTGGCCGGGCGTTCACCGCGCTGCGTGGGCAGCCGCTCCAGAGGCAGGGCCGGACAGGTGCGCTCCAGAACGTGCGGGGCGGAGGAGTTGCGCGCCACCTGCACGAGCGCGGAGAGAAGGCCTTCGCCGATGGGCCCCTTGTCCACCGCCGTCACCGACAGCCCGAGCAGCGACTTGCGATCTTTCGACGCGAGCAGCTGCGCCATCGTGCCGTTCACGTAGCTGATGGTGTCCTGCGGCGAGACCTGAAGGATCATCTCCTCCAGTCCCTCGACCGGGAGGCTCGTGGTTCGGAGGCCCACGGTGACGCCACTGCCGAAAGCGGCGGTGGAGACGGAGCGCATCCGCTCGAGCTCGGCCTTCAGCGCATTGATCTCCGCTTCGTAGTCCGACGGCGTGCGTAGCTTTTTCAAGTCGCTACGGAGTCTCGTCCAACGCGCGCGCAAATGCATCGAGCGCGTGCGCCCACCCCTCTTTGTTCCTCGAACCGTGCAGCTCGTGCAGATCGTGGAAGAGAGCGCGCACCGCGTTCGCCCGTCCGTGGGTCAGCTCGGGGAAGACGGTCTCCGCGGGAGGGTAGCGCCCCGCACCGCCGTACTCCTTCGCCGTCCGGGCCGCGTCGTGCGCCACCTGCGCTGCCTCGCGCGTGTTGCCCTGAAGTGCGAGCGCCGCGGCCTTGAACGTGAGGAACGTGGCGCGCTGATTGCCCACCGGCAGCGGCTCGTTGAGCTTCTCCGCCCGGGCCAGCGCGCGCTTGTAGTCGCCCGCCGCGACCGCGTTCCACATCTCGTCGATTCCGAGATCGAACGGGTTCGCCTTCTCGCTCAACTTCCCCGCGAGCTCGGCGGCCTTGGCGAACTGCCGCGACGTCGCGAGGTACCACTCGTTGGCGAGCTGCGTGTCGATGTTGTCGGGATCCTGCTCCAGCATCGGGACGAGGAAGTGATGGCCTTCCTCGACGAGGCGCGCGTACTCCTGTGGCCAGCCCCGGTACTCGGCGATGTGAGCGCTGGCGAATCGGACGTAGGTCGCGAGCAGCGTTCGGTCCCGGTTGCTGGGCGCCTCCTTCACGAGATCCGCGGTCAGCTGCATCGCCTCGTTCGCCCACCGCTCGGCCTCCGGGACATCGCCGCCATCAAGCGAGATCTCGGTCAGCGTCAGGAGATCCACGCCCACCGCCCGCCGCAGGTCTCCGTCATCCGGCCGCGCGTGGCTCAACTTCACGTCATTGTCGTACGCCAGCTGGAAATACCGGCGCGCATCGACATACGCCGCCTCGGCCTGCCGCGCCTGTCCCAGCCGCGAGTAGCAGCGCGAGAGCGTGTCCAGCGATTCGAAGCGCGTCGGATCCTTCGCGATGAGCTCCTGCGTGCGCGCGAGCGCCGTCTCGTATTCATGGTACGCCACGACGGGATCGTCCGACTGGAACCAGGTGTCGCCGGTGCGCAGCCCCGCGACGATGAGCCGGGTGAAGACGTCCAGATCCTTCGGTTGCTCCGCGTGGACTTTCTCCAGCAGGTCGTGGGCGAACGTGTAAGCCGCTCGCGCTTCCGCCGCCTTGCCCACGGCCATCGCCGTGTCGCCGATGCGCGCATACGCCCGCGCGAGATCCGACCGCTCCCTGGCCGTCGCGTTCTCCGGATCGATGGACCGCCGGTAGTACTCCAGCGCGCCCGTCGTCAGCTTCTCGAGCAGCGGCCCGCTCCCCGCGATTGGCTCCAGCTTCTCGCTGACGTCGGAGAGCAGCAGCCCGGCAAACTGCCGCGCCGTGTCGCGCTCCTGCTCCACCCGCCGGTACGCGAGCACGGTGAGCAGCAGGATGACCGTCACCGCCGCGCCCATCACCGTCAGGACGACGCGGTTGCGCCGGCCGAAGCGCCGAATCAGCTCCATCGAGCTGTACTCGTGCGCCCTCACCCGAGCGCCGGACAGATACGCCTGCAGGTCCCCCGCGAACTCCTTCGCCGTCTGATAGCGGAGCCGCTTGTCGTGCTTGAGCGCCTTCTCCGCGATCGCGGCCAGCTCGTGCGGCGCCTCGGGCGCGACGTCCGCCACCGGCACCACCGGGTTCTGCAGGAGCTTGCCGATCACGTCGAAGGGGTTCACGCCCTCGAACGGCGGACGGCCGGTGAGCACCTCGTACAGCATGGCGCCGAGGCTCCAGACGTCGCTGCGTTCGTCGATCTCGTCGACCTTGCCCTCGGCCTGCTCGGGGCTCATGTACGCAGGCGTGCCAATGGCGCTGCCTTCGATCGAGTGCGCGCCGGACAGCAGCACCTGCTCCTTCTTCAGCTCGCCGCGACCGAAGTCTTTCTTGCCCCGGACCTTGGCGAGGCCCCAGTCGAGGACGACCGTCTCGCCGAACTCGCCGATCATCACGTTCTGCGGCTTCACGTCGCGGTGGATGACGCCGCGGCTGTGTGCGTACGCCAGCGCGTTGCAGATGGATAGAAAGTGCGGGAGGAGCGAGTAACGATCCTGCGGCGTCTTCGAAGCGGAGAGCGCGGCGGCCAGCGTCCGGCCCCGCACCAGCTTCATCGTGTAATAGAGCGTCCCGTCTTTTCGCCGGCCGAGCTCGTACACCGGCACGATGTTCGGGTGCTCCAGCTTGCCGGTGACGCGCGCCTCGCGGAGGAACCGCTGAACGACGGGCGCGGTCTTGTTGCTGCTTCGCTGATTCTTCGCGGGCGTGGAGGTGTGATCCGGGAGCAGTTCCTTGATCGCTATTTCACGCTGAAGAAACTGATCGAACGCCACGAGCACGCGGCCGATGCCGCCGCGGCCAATCTCCACCGGCTCTTCGCTGCCCGAGTTGGAGGTGTAGCGGCCGATGTCCTCGGTCGAGACGGCGATCAGATCTTCTTCGCTGGCCGAGTGCGGATCCGTCTTCTCGTCGTCGTCCTCCGGCTTCACCCGGTTGGGCGCGCGCGGGATGAGCAGCGATCCGCCCAGCGACTGCAGAATGAGCCGTTCGCCGCCGAGGCTCTCGATGGTCGCCTTCACGTCGCCGGCGTTCACCTGGATCGCCTGGCTCACCAGCGCCTCCAGCATCTGGCGCTGCGTGGGCGTGAGGACGTTCTTCCCCTCCAGCCGCTCCGCGAGTCCGTTCTTGCGATCCGTCGCCCACTCCGCCGCGGCGGTCATCACCTGCTGCGCGCTCGCGAAGCCAAGCTGAACGGCCATCACACCGAGGAGCAGCTCGCGGTCAGATCCCGAGGGAGACAAAGCGGCGGCAGTTTACTGTTCTTCCGCCAACGCTCGCGCTTTTCCGCTACTGCCCGCCTGCCCAGCGATCGAGCTGTGAGAGCAGCTCGCAGGGATCCCGGAACACCGCCTTCGCGCCCACCGCGAGCAGCTCCTCCTGTGGGAAGCCGCCGCACAGCACCGCGACGGTTTCGAGAGACGCCCTCGTCGCCGCTCGGACGTCATAGGGGGTGTCGCCGATGACACGGGTGCGTTTCGGATCCGTCCGGAGCTTCGCCATCACCGCCTCGAAAATGTCGGGCGCCGGCTTGCTCAGCTCGGCGTCGTCTGAAGTAGCGCGGACGTCGACCAGATCCTGAACGTTGACGAGCTTCTCGTACGTCTCCAGCTCCTGCTTCTTCGCCGACGAACCGAGCGCGATCCGAACGTTCTGCTTCTTCAGCGCCAAAAACAGCTCGCGCACGCACGGGAACGGCTTCACCTTCGACGCGAAGTCCTTCTTCCAGAGCTTCGATCGGAACGCGTCCAGCTCCTCGCCGAACGCTTTCTGATCTTCGGCAGAGAGGATGGACGGGATCAGCTGATCGCCGCCCTTGCCGATGAGCCGCCGCACCTGATCGAACGGGACTGGCCGGTCGAATTTCTCGAACGCCTGCTTCCAGCACTCCGCGTGGAGATCGACCGAGTCCACCAGCGTGCCGTCCACGTCGAAGATCACCGCTTCGATCATGACTCCAAAGGTAGGGCGCGCGCCTCAGCGCGGGGAGGGCAGGTGCTTAAGAATCGACGCGGCGGCCGAGCGGGGATCGGTTGCGCGGAGGATGCTGGAGATCGCTGCCACGCGATGCAAACCGGACGCGTTCTCCGCGTTGATTCCGCCGAGCGCGTAGGCAGGAACAGAGAGTGAAGCTGCGATCCTCTCGAAGCCGTCCACACCGATCGGCCGCCGCGAATCATCCGGCTTCGATCCCGGCGAAAAGACCGGACTCACGATCGCAGCGTCCGCACCGCGCGCTCGTTCCGGCGACGTTCCTTCATGAAACGCGACCGTGATCAGCGGATCGGGTCCAACGAGGCGCCGGACATCCGCGACATGAGCTGCGTCTTCGGGGAGATGAACGTCCGCGTCCACGAGCAACGCGACGTCCACACGCCCGTTCACGAACAGACGAGCCCCGGTTCTCGTGCACAGGTCACGAAGGCGTCGCGCACGTTCGAGAAACGGCCGGGTCGCCGCTCCGGGATCGCGGTGCGAAATTGCGATGTCCGGCCCGAGCTGAGCGACGTTTCCCAACCGCGCTTCGAGATCCGGAAGCGTCCAATCGGTGATGACGATGAGCCGGGGGAGGGCGCGCGTCATGCGACGCTCAGCCGATCATCCCGCTGATCGGACTCGACGCGGAGCCATACGCCTTGCGCGGAATCCGTCCCGCGAGGAACGCGTCACGCCCGGCCTCGACAGCGAGCCGCATCGCCCTCGCCATCCGCACCGGATCCTTCGCGCCGGCGATCGCGGTGTTCATCAGGATCGCGTCACAGCCGAGCTCCATCGCAATCGCCGCATCCGACGCCGTGCCCACGCCCGCGTCCACGATCACCGGCACCTTCACGGTTTCGCGGATGAGCGCGATGTTGTGCGGATTGCGGACCCCGAGCCCCGATCCAATCGGCGCCGCCAGGGGCATCACCGCCGCGCACCCCGCGTCCTCCAGCTTCCGCGCGGTGATCACGTCATCCGTCGTGTAGGGCAGCACGGTGAAGCCTTCCTTCACCAGCACGCGCGCCGCCTTCACGGTCTCCTCGACATCAGGGAACAGCGTCTTCTCGTCGCCGAGCACTTCCAACTTCACCCACTTCGACAGCCCGAGCTCCTCCGCCAGCCGGCACGTGCGGATCGCGTCGTCCGCCGTGTAGCAGCCGGCGGTGTTGGGGAGCACGCGCAGCTTGTTGCGATCGATCCAGTGCATGAGCGACGCCTCGCCCTTCGCCTGAAGATCGAGCCTGCGCACCGCGACCGTCACCATGTCCGCGCCGGACTCTTCGTGGCAGCGCTTCATGACGTCGAAGCTCGGGTACTTGCCCGTGCCGATGATGAGCCGCGAACGGAAGGTCTGCCCTGCGATCTGAAGTGCCGTGTCCTGCATGATGTTCCTGACTCTCTTTCGCCGTTAGCCGCCGCCCACGAAGGTGACGATCTCCACCTGGTCGCCGTCTGACAGCGCGTGTTCCGCGTGGAGCGCTCGACGCACGACGTTCGCGTTCACTTCCACCGCGACCTGCGTCCGCTCAAGGCGCAAGAGCTCGAGCAGCTGCGCGATGGTGATGCCAGATGGCACCTCGCGCGGCTCTCCGTTCACAGACAAGCGCATCGAGGAGGGACCGGTCAAAGCGGGCTGGTCGATATCGGCACAACCGAAACGCTGTCAACGCGGCAGCAGTGGCTACCGAACGAACGCATCGGCGACTGGGCCGTAGATTCTCCTGAGGCTCATAAGCCCGGTTCCGTTGTAGGGTGCGCGCCGTGATGAACCGCGTCCTGGCAGCGTTCGGCCTCTGCCTGCTGTTGTGGTCTCCCGCAGCGAGAGCGGGCGACGACGACGACGATTCTTCGGACACCAGCGAGACCCAGGCGACGACAGAGTCGACGCTTCCCTCCGCGGAAGCACTGGCCGCGAAGCTCTCACCGCAGCGGTTCATCTTCGTGGGCGCGGCGGGTGCGCTCGTGCTCGGCGCGGCGATGGATTACTGGGCGCAGGGACAGTCGATCGCGGCGAGCAAGTTCTCTTCGGCGCGCGAATCGCGCTCGCAGCTTCAGGCCGCGCAGGCCACTGCTGACGCCGCGAACGTGATGTATGGCCTCGCCGCTGCCGCGGTGATCTACGGAATCGCGCTGGAGCTTCTGCCCGAGCCGGTGGCGCAGAAGGCCAGCCTCACCTTCCACTTCTGAAATGCGTACTCCGATCTCACGTCTGCTCGTGCTCGCCGTGGCCGCGTTTGCGATCGTCGTGGGCTGCACGATTGAGCAGCGCGATCTGGCGACCACGCCGTGCGAGACCGACTTCGATTGTCCGGGAAAGTACCGCT
>JBJMQN010000259.1:0-3575 GCA_045802665.1 Myxococcaceae bacterium
GCCCATGCAGACGTTGTCACCGCGCACGAGGATCTCTCCGTCGTCCGCGATCTTCACCTCCACCCCCAGCATCGGCATGCCCAGCCGCCCCAGCCGCGTCGCCTCCTCGGTGCTCACCGACGTGGGTCCCGTCACCTCGGACTGGCCGTAGATCTCGCGAACGATGATGTCGATCGACGCGAAGAACTCGAGCACGTCCAGCGCGATGGGCGCCGCCGAAGTGAGGAACACCTCCGTGCGATCGAAGCCGATCTTCTGCTTCAGCTTCTCGAACACCACCCTCCGCGCGGTCTGGTACTGCGCCTCCACCGCGAGCGGCACACGCTCTCCGCGCAGCGCCCGCCGATGCCGATCCAGCGTCACCTTCCGAGCGCGCTCCAGGATCGCCGCCTGCACTGGCGACACGCCCTTCATCCCCTCCTCCGCCTTCGCCTGGAACTTCTCCCAGACGCGCGGCACGCCGAAGAACGCCGTCGGCCGGACCTCGCGCAGGTTCTGCGGCACCTTGTCGAGGCTCTCCGCGAAGTACACCTGGAAGCCGCCGAGGATGGGGATGTGGATCGAGCCCTGCTGCTCGGCGATGTGGCTGAGCGGGAGATAGCTCAGCAGCACTTCTTTCCCGAACTTGAGCGGCGAGGACTGGAGCAGCTTGGTCGCCGTGAACACGAGGTTCTTCTGCGAGAGCATCACGCCCTTGGGATTTCCCGTCGTCCCGGACGTGTAGATCATCGCCGCGAGATCGCCCTCCTTCAGCGCGTTCACGTGATCCCAGTAGACGCTCTCGTCCGCCTCGGCGCCCTCCTGCAGGATCTCCTGATAGCTCCGCACGCCGTCGCCCGCGGCGGACGAGTCCATCACCAGCAGGTGCTTCAGGGACCTGAGCTTCGAGCGGATCCCCTTCACCGTTCGCAGATACGCCTCGTTCTCCACGAGGAAGATCGGCGCCTCGGAGTGGTTGAGGATGAACTCGATCTGCTCGGGGGAGCTCGTCGTGTAGACGCCCACGCACGCTCCGCCCAGCGCCATCGCAGCGAGCTCAGCGACCGCCCACTCCTCGCGGTTGAACGCGAGCACGCACATGACTTTGCCGGGCCCGAAGCCGAGCTTGCGCAGCCCCAGCGCGAAGTGACGAACCCGGTCGGCGTACTGCCGCCACGACGTGGGCAGGTACACGCCATTGCGCTTCGACCAGAGCGCCGGACGGTGGCCGAGCCGTGAAGCGCTCTCATGCAGCGCGTGAACCATCGTCTTCGGCATCGCCATGACGTGGAGTCCTCCCTTGACGCCTCCTACCACGCTTACTATCTCGCGCCCGCCATGACGATCGACTTCACCTGCCGGAAGTGCGACGCGAGCTTCGAGCTGGACGTGGCTGATCTGATCGACGGATCGGAGAAGCTGCAGTGCCCGAACTGTGACGCGAAGGCCACGACGACCATGGTGGAGGACTTCACCGCCGCGCTCACCGAGCTCAGGACGCAGGTGACCGCGCTCAGCAAGAAGTTCGCGGTGAACCTCGCGGTGGAGACCGAAGACCTCGAGGAAGAGACCGAAGAGGAAGAGGACGCCGCGGAAGAAGAAGAGGCCGACGACGACGAGCTCGACTTCGACGAGGACGACGACGAGGACGTCGACGACGACGACGAGGATGTCGACGAAGACGTGGGCTGAGTCTGGGCCCCTGTTCGCCACTCAACCCGTGAGGTTTCCAACAGCGCGGAACCACCTCGCACAGCAGGCAGCCAATCTCCACGCGAGCCGTTCCGCGATCTTGCGGGACCGGGCCGTAGGTCGCTCCTGAACACTCCGGCAAGGGCGTCATCCGGTCACTCCCGGCCGCTCGCGCGCTCCTTACGTTCGAGGGGTGACCACCTTTCGTCTGAGGCTGCTCCTGGTGCCGTTCCTCGCCTGCATGGCGATGCTCGCCGCCGTTCTGGTTCTTCCCACCGCGGCGTCCGCGCACAGGCCCATGGTTCAGGCGAACCGTCCGCCCATCCAGCGCACCGGCTTCCAACCGGTGAAGGCGGGGATCAAGGACACGAGCTTCATCAAGATGTCCATCCGCGACGTCGTCCCTCTCCCCGAGGCGAACACGCACGCGGTGGTCCTCATCTCCGACAAGGGCGACACGATCCTGCCGGTGTTCGTGGATGACGAGACGGCGCTCGCGGTGGCGCTGCGGCTCGCGCACAAGCAGTCGCCCGCTCCGATGGCGGCGGATCTTTTGGGCGGCGTGATCGATCAGCTCGGCGGCAAGCTCGTGGCGGTGAAGCTCGATTCGCTCGTGGGCAACGAGTACACGGGCCGAGTCCGGGTGGCGAAGGACGGGCAGGACTTCGAGATGGCGGCGCGGCCCTCGGATGCGCTGGCGGTGGCGCTCGAGACCGGTGCGTCCGTCTACGCGAGCCCGGATCTGCTGCACGACGTGGGCATCACGCGCGGCCAGATCGAAGAGCTCCGCAAGCACCTGCCGAAGGGCAAGGCGGGCGACTCGGACGACGAGAAGGGCGTGGGCGGCTCCGGACCTGCCAGCAAGCTTCCGCCGGGCATCGAGCTCTAAGAGCAGTCCGAGAAGGTGAAAGCCCGGTCCCCCCTCCCAGGGAAACCGGGCTTTCGCACATCACGTCAAGCTGCGTTCAGCTAAAACTTGTCCGCGAGGTCAGCGAAGAGCGGCGCTCTCCAGCGCTCGCCCTTCAGCGACTTCAAAATTCCCATGATCGCGAGCACCGCGATGCCGAGCACCGCGAGCATCGCGATGACCGGGACGATGCAGGTGAAGGAGAGAATCGAGGCGATGATCATCAGCGCGACGTCGCCGATGATCATTGCGAGGCCCTGCTTCGCGTGCCACTTCACGAACTCCGAGTCCTTCACCGTGAGCAGCGGAATCGGCGGAAGGAGGTACGCGAGGACGAGCATGATCTTGTCCTGGTCACGTACGGTTTCAGTTGCGGAGGCAACGGGCTGGATCGTCTCCGATCGCAGCTGGTCTTCCGGCTTCATTCACGCTCCAAAAAAGAGTGGAACAGCGGTCAGGCGGTTGCGTTAGGCGCGACGTTTCGTATGTCGGCGGATCTTCGCTGTCAATAGTCGGACACCGTCGCGGTCAACATCGCCGAGAGTAGAATGGACCCGCTTGTCCAGCGCGCTCTCCGCACCGCCGGTTCGTCCCGTCCGCTATCGCTGCGAGCTCGATGCGCGCGTGGAGTGGGAAGGCCAGCGCCACCCGGCGCGGATTCTGGATCTCTCGCGCACCGGCGCGTTCATCGAGACGCAGCTCGATCTTCAGGTCGGCGATCGCGCCAGGGTCGGCCTCGCGCTCCCCGGAGGAGATCCGGTCTTCTTAGACGTGGTGGTGGTGCGCCTCGGCAAGACGTTGAGAGACATGCGTCACCCGCGAGTGCACAACCTCACCGTGAGAGCCATCGGGGTCGGAGTGCAGTTCGTCGAAGTTCCCGACGAAGATGCGACGAGACTCGACGGATTCCTGGAGCTGCTCGACGAGCGCTAAATCGGGCTGTTCTCGAAGTCGTAGATCTTCTCCACCGCGATCTGCCGGTAGCGATCCGCCTTCA
>JBJMQN010000260.1:0-3999 GCA_045802665.1 Myxococcaceae bacterium
CCATCGGGGATGGGCTCGTGTCGCAGATCCCCTCGCTGTGCATCGCGGTGGCCGCCGGGCTCGTTGTCACGCGCGTGGCCTCGGAGAAGGAGGAGGACACGCTCGGCTCGGAGATCGGCTCGCAGTTCTTCGGGCAGAGCAAGGCGCTCTGGGTCGTGTCGGGTCTGTGCCTTGCGCTGGGCCTGATGCCCGGGATGCCGCGGCTGCCGTTCATCCTGATCGCGGCGGCGGCGTTCGGCGGCGGCCATGCCATCAACAAGCTGAAGAAGAAGGATGCGGAGGCGAAGACGGAGGAGGAGCAGGCAGCGGCGAGCGCTCCGGCGCCTGAGCAGCACGAGCCGATGGCGGCCGGCGTCGCGCCCCTGACCATCGACCTCGCCCCCGACCTGACGGCGATGGTGCACGAAGGTGGCGCCCGGTTCGCGAAGCAGGAGTTGAACGTGGTGCGCGACCAGATCTTCTTCGAGCTCGGCGTTCGCGTCCCGGGCATCCGCGTGCGGACCGGCGCTTCGTATCTGGCTCCAGGCCAGTACGTGATCATGCTGGACGAGGTGCCGCTGGCGCGCGGTCAGGTGAAGGCGGACGCGCTCTACGCGATGGGCACCCCGGCGGACGTGGCGTTCCTTCAGGTGAAGGCCGAGGCGGGGAGCCACCCGGCCACCGGCAAGCCGATGTGCAAGGTGACGGCGGAGTCCCGCGCGCAGCTCGAGGCCGCGCAGATTCTGGTGCGCACTCCGGCGCAGCTCATCTGCGAGCACCTCACCTTCGTTCTCCGTCGGAAGGCGTCAGCGCTGCTCGGCGTGCAGGAGGTTCAGGCGCTGATCGAGCAGTTCGAGCCTCAGGCTCCGGCGCTGGTGAAGGAAGCGCTCAACAAGGTGCCGCTCGCGCTGCTGACGGACGTGCTCAAGAAGCTCGTGACCGAAGAGGTGAGCGTCCGCAACCTGCGCGCGATCTTCGATGCGCTGGTCTCGCCGTCCACCGAAGGCGACGCGAATGCCCTGGCGGAGAAGTGCCGCGCGGCGCTGCACCGCTACCTGAGCCACAAGTACGCGCCCAACGGTCCGCTGTTCGCGTATCTGGTGGACCCGGCGGTGGAGGACACGCTCCGGCAGCGGCCCGCGGACATGGATCCGGATCACGTCACCGCGATTCTCGATGGCGTGAAGCGAATCGCCGCGAGCGGCAAGGCTGTCCTGCTGGCGGCGCCGGATGTGCGGCGCGCGCTGCGCCGGCTGTGCGAAGGCGCGTTCCCCGAGGTGGCGGTGCTGACCTACGGCGAGCTGGATTCCAGCCTGCAGATTCGTCCGCTCGGGAAGCTGGCGGCGGCGCGATAAGGTGGACCGCGAGCGTGCAATGGCGTGAACGTTGCCGCGCTGTCGAGTTTCCCGAGGCTCCGAAAATGAGATCGCCCGGCGGGAGTGAACCGGCCGGGCGAGTTTCTTCAGCGAAGCAGGGAGATGCCTGGATCAGGTCCCGGTCGGCGGCGGGTTTCCGCCAGTGCCTGAATCCGGGAGGTTGGAGGCGGTCGTCGGCGCGGCGCGGTTCACTCGGTCGCGCAGCTCTTTGCCGGTGCGGAAGAGCAGGCCGCGCTTCGGCTTCACAGGGATGACCTCGCCCGTCTTCGGGTTACGTCCCTGATATCCCTGATAATTCTTCACGTGGAAGGCGCCGAGTCCGCGGATTTCGATGTTCTCGCCGCGGCAGAGGGCGTCTTTCATCGCGTCGAAGATCGTCTCGATCGTGGCTTCCGCCTGCTTCTGGGTAACGCCGCGTTTGGCGACCAGAATGTTCACCAGATCTGACTTGAGCATGGAGCGCTCCATCATTGGCCCAATTCGCTCGCGTGAGTCCGCGAAATCACACCGGTTTCCCCGGCGAGAGTTTCGGCGACGATACGCGGACGTTTGCGGGGATGCAAGTTGCTGTCATGCCCAACCTCCTAAAACCTTTATAGTTTTCCGGATCCGGTCGCGGCGGGCACAGGCTCTGCCGGTCGCGGCGGGCTGGTCTTCGGCGTCAGCGACTCCCACGTGACCGTGCGCAGCCGGTCCAGACTGGCGTCGTCCAAGGTCTGGAAGAGCGCCTCAACATCCTGAAATTCCGGAGCTTTTGCGAACTCCTCGGCGCTGCGCGGCAGGAGTCTCGCGATGCCGCCCACCGCGCCCGCGACGTCCGCGAGGGTCAGGTCCTGAGGGGAGCGTGAAGGCCGAAGCCCGCCGCCTTTGATGCGCGTGATGAGGCCGGCGGCGACCATCAACTCCACGATTTCGTTGATGGTCGAGTCCGGAACCTGGAGCGTGGCGGCGAGCTCACGCGGGCGCGGTGGCCTTCGTGCCTGGAGCAGCGCGGTGGTGATGAGTTGCGCGACGCGGGCGGCGACGAGCTCGCGCGCTCGGGGGTGACGTTCGAGATCGAGGATCACGCCGCGGTAGGTGGCGTGCTGGACGGCGTAGGCGAGGCGGGCGCCGGAGAGGACGATGATCCAGCTCACGTAGATCCAGAGCAGGAACAGAGGCAGCGCGCCGAGCGAGCCGTACACCGGGTTCCACTGGAACGACCGCTGTGCGAACTCCGCGTAGACGTGCTTGGCGATGTCCCATGCGAGGCCCGCGACGAGGCCACCTGCGAGCGCTGACCGGAACTTCACGCGCGTGGCCGGCGTGAGGATGTACAGCGCGGTCATCGCGGTGACGGTGACGATGAGGCCGCCGATCCAGAACAGCTCGGGGGCGGAGGCGAGGCGCTGACTCGCCACGAAGCGGCGGACGATGCTGGTGGCGCTGAGCGACAGACCCACGACGAGCGGTCCACCGAAGAGCACCGCGAGGTAGAGCCCGAGCTGCACGTACCAGCGGCGGCGGCTGCGCACGTGCCAGATGGTGTTGATGGACTCGTCCAGGTTGTGGATGAGCGAGCCCGCCGAGACGAGCAGGCCTATAGCGCCGATGCCGCTCACGGTGGTCGAGGTTGCGGTGCTGATGAAGTGATCGAGGAAGGCGGCGGTGCCCTCGCGCACGCCCGGATCGAGCACGTCGTGCACGAGCTTCTGCACCCGGAGCTGAATCTGCTGCTGGCGGAGCACGCGGAGGAGCCCGAGGCCCACGGTCAACAGCGGGATGAGCGAGAACAGGCTGATGAAGGTGAGGGCGGCGGCGCGGACCGTGACCTGCTCGCCTCGGAAGCCGTGGAGGAGTCCGAAGACCGCGCGCACGATGTCACGGGCGAAGCGGCCGGCGCGGTACTTCTCCGCGCGCACCCAGACGGGGGCGAGGCGTTCTTCGAGCCGCTGGATGAGGAGGTCCAAGAGCGGGGCGCCCCCTATCTTCGGACCATGATTCGCTCGATCAGCTTCTTCGAGTAGCTGGGCAGCTCGGTGAAGACGACCCCCATGCCGGCAGGCTCGTCCGCGCCGGGCTTCACCACCCGGACGACCTCCCCCTGACCTTCGATGGTCTCGAGCTCGTCCATGATGACCGTGAAGCGCAGGTTCACGCGCGTGCCCACTTCGAGCGGATCATCGGTGCGGATGAACACGCCGGTACGCGAGACGTTGCTCACGTACTCGGCGATGAACTGCTCGACGGACTGAAACTCGAAGTTCACGTCGCGGCGGACACCGCCTCGGCGATCGACTTCCAGGGGGGGCGTCGTCATGCAGTTCTCCTCGAGCGCTCAGCTCTCCTGCGTGCCGTTGGACGAGGGCGGCTTGGGTTCGCCCGTCTTCTCGTTGCGCTCGGCGGCGCGGTGCATCTCGCGTTCAGCGGAGCGCTGCCGATCTGTCTCGGCGCGGTCGCCACGTGGGCCGCTGCCGCCCTCGCGAGGCTGGCTGCCGCGATCGCCGGTGCCGGAAGGATCGCCACCGCCCTCGCGCGCCTGGGCGCCGCGATCGCTGCCACCGGACTGGCCGCCGCCTTCGCGCTGACTGCTACGCTCTGCGCCGGACTGGCCGCCGCCTTCGCGCTGACTGCCACGCTCTGCGCCGGACTGGCCGCCGCCTTC